>JBPCJG010000120.1:0-5680 GCA_051005515.1 Longimicrobiaceae bacterium | reverse complement strand
CGCCGGGGGTGACGATGCCGTGGCGGTCGGCGTCGGGGTCGTTGCCGAAGGCGACGTCGAAGCGGTCGCGCAGCGCGATCAGCCGCGCCATCGCGTCCGGCGAGGAGCAGTCCATGCGGATGCGCCCGTCGCTGTCCACCGTCATGAAACCGAAGGTGGGGTCGATGGTGCGATCTACCACCTCCAGGTCGAGACCGTAGTGCTCCGCGATCGGATCCCAGAAGGGGAGCGCCGAGCCGCCGAGGGGGTCGGCGCCGATCCTCACCCCCGACCCCGCGATCGCCGCCATGTCCACGACGTTCGCGAGGTCTTCAACGTACGGCGCAATGTAATCGAACCGCTCCGTAGTATCGGCGGTGAGCGCGCGCCGAAAGGGGATGCGTCGCACCTCCCGCAGCTTATCGCGGAGCAAGGCGTTCGCCCGCTCCTGGATCGCCCGCGTGGTAGCCGTGCCCGCGGGACCGCCGGTGGGAGGATTGTACTTGAGCCCGCCGTCCTCCGGCGGGTTGTGCGACGGGGTGATCACGACGCCGTCGGCCGGGGAGCGCGGCCCCGGCCGGTTGTACGCGAGGATGGCGTGCGAGACCACCGGCGTCGGCGTGTAGCCGCGCTCACGGTCGATGCGCACCTGTACCCCGTTCGCAGCGAACACCTCCAGCGCGCTGGCGAACGCCGGCTCCGAAAGCGCGTGCGTGTCTATGCCGATGTAGAGCGGTCCGCCGATGTTCTGCTGCTGGCGGTGCTCGCAAATCGCCTGCGCGATCGCGAGCACGTGGTGCTCGTTGAAGCTGCCGTCGAAGGAGGAGCCGCGGTGCCCCGAGGTGCCGAACGCCACCCGCTGCGCCGGGTCGGCGGGGTCGAGCTCCGTCGTGTAGTACGAGGAGACGAGCCGCGGCACGTCGACGAGCAGCTCCGGCGGCGCCGGCTCGCCAGCGAGAGGGTGGTCGGGCATGGGGGCGAAGCTACCCCGTTCCCCTGGATACCGCCAAGCCCGCCTCCAACCGACGCCGCCGCACGTAATCGGAGACGTGTTCGCCGTAGCGGGCGACGAAGCCGCGCAATAGATCGTCGCCGCGGATGGTGCCGCGGCACTCCGCGGCACCGCAGCGGCAGGCGAAGCCCGGCATCCGCTCGTTGCAGAAGGTGGCGTAGTCGAGGGTGATCTCCTCACCCGGCGCGAGGTCCCGCCGCGCCACCACGTCGAGGCCGGCCAGCCAGGCGCTCGGCTCGCAGGCGTGGTCGATCGGCTTCCAATCTTCCGGGTCGCGTCCCCACATCACCCAGACCTCGTCGCTGAGCGGCCAGGCGTAGCGATCGAACCAGCCGCGCTGCGGCTCCCCCCAGCCGTGCTCGACGCGCTCCCGGGAGACCAGCGTGTGCGGCTCCTCCTCGAAGGCGATGACGGTCTCGCCCGCGGCGATCGCGCGCGTGGCGAAGAGGCCGTACTCCCCCTCGCGCGTTGCCCGCGCCTCCCAGCTCCGCCGCCGCCGCGCCCGCCGCGCGAGCGCGGCGGCGATCACCTGCCCGGTGAAGCCGGTGTGACCCGCGGGGTCGTGCAGCAGGCAGAGGTCCGCGCTCCCCGGGTCCGACGGAGGGTAGTAGACGCCGCAGTTCGGGTTGATCTCCAGCATCCAGGCGCGCCCCTCGGCGTCGACGCGCAGGTCGCAACGCCCGTACCCGGCGCCGTGCAGTCCGCGGAAGAGGCGCGCGGAGGCATCGCGCAGCCGCGTTTCCAGCTCGAGATCGTCTGCGGGTAGGTCGCGCATCCCTGCGTAGTCCACCCACTTCAGGTCGAAGTGCTTGAAGGTCTCGCCTTCCGGGAAGCGGAACTCGATGGGCGTGTAGGTGGTCGGCTCCGCCGCGTCGTCCGGGTTCTCGGCCACCAGCACGGTGAACTCGCGGCCGGCGACGAACTCCTCGACGAGCGCCGCGCCGTACGCCCCCGCCATCTCCCCCACCCGCTCCCGCAGCGCCGCCGCCGTCTCGACCCGCGACGCGCGGGTCAGGCCGATGCTGCTGTAGCTGCTCGGGTGCTTGACGATGAGGGGGAAACGCAGCTCGTCGAGCGCGCGCTCCAGATCCGCGTCGCCGCGGACGACGAAGCCGGCGGGGGTGTCCACGCCCCAGGCGCGGCAGACCCGCTTCATCGCCTCGCGCGACGGCTCGTAGAACTCCGAGTTGGCACCGGTGAACGCCTGCCCCAGCCGCTCCAGCGTCTGCACCACCTCGACGCCGGGGCGATCATCGTCCCAGGCGCCGTCGCAGAGATTGAAGAAGAGGTCGTAGTCGCGCTTCGCCAGACGGATCACCTCGCGGACGGCAGTCGCCTTGATCAGCTCCGCCCGCTCCCACTCGGCCTCCCGGAAGTACGCGCTCGGGTCGCAGGGGAGGTCGTGCTCCTTCATGGGCGACTCCGACTCCTCGTAGGCGTCGCTCAGCAGGCAGATCTTCAAGAGCTCACGGGGCGCGGGAACGTGCAGCGCCTATAAAATGCGTGCGGACGGGGCGCCGACGCCAGAGAGGCGCGGAGAAGCGGAGCGCGCGTCTCGGCGGGGGCAATCCCCGCGCCCGCTCGCGGCGCCGGATCGGGATCCGTAGATTCGCCGGATCATCCCTCCCACCCGGCGAACCCGTTGCCGCGCCCGCTCCGCCTCCTGCTTCTGCTGATGACCGCGGCGTGCCTCCGGGGCGACGCCGCCCGCGAACCCGCGGGTGAGGCCGCCGTGCCGGAGGCGCGCCGCTACGGCGGCACCGCGGTGGTCGGCGCCACCGCCGACGTGGACGACATCTCCCCGCTGACCTGGAGCACGCAGACCGCGCAGTACCTGCAAAGCTACGTGCTCTTTACGCCGCTGGTGCGCTACGACCAGCGGCTGCGGCCGCAGCCGTACGGAGCGGAGTCGTGGGAGGTGAACGCCGACACCACGCTGCTCACCTTCCACCTGCGGCGCGACCTGCGCTGGCACGACGGGGTTCCCACCACGGCCCGCGACTGGAAGTTCAGCTACGATCTGGCGCGCGACCCGAAGACCGCGTTCATCAACTCCGCCTTCTGGACCTTTTACGGCGCAGCCGAGGCGCCCGACTCGTTCACCTTCCGGGTGAAGATGCGCCCGCACGCGGAGTTCCTGGACCCCTGGCGGACCTTCGCGGCGGTGCCGGAGCACGTGCTCCGCGGGGTAGCGCCGGAAGCGCTCCGCACCCACCCCTTCGGAAGCCGCACCCCCCTCGGCAACGGCCCCTTCCGCTTCGTTTCGCGAGTTCCCGGGCAGAGCTGGACCTTTGCGGCGAATCTCGACTTCCCCGCGGAGCTGGGGGGCAGGCCGTACCTCGACCGGCTGGTCTACCGCGTCGTCCCCGAGCCCACCACGCTGCTGACCGAGCTGGAAACCGGCGGCATCGACTTCTACATGGGGGTCCCCGCCGAGCAGGCCGCAGCGGTGAAGGCGTCGCGGAACGCCCGCCTCGTCGATTACCTGGACCGCTGGGTCGAGCACATCGTCTGGAACGAGCGGCGACCGCTCTTCGCCGACGCGAGGGTGCGCCGCGCGTTGACGCTCGCGATCGATCGGCAGGCGCTGGTCGCTGCCGTGCGCCGCGGCTACGCCGAGGTGGCCAATTCCACGGTTCCTCCGATGTTCTGGCAGCACGATCCTCAAGCCGGGGCCGACCTCGCGCCGGACCCGGCGCGGGCGGAGCGGCTGCTCGCCGAAGCAGGGTGGAGCGACTACGACGGCGACGGGATCCTGGACGACGGTGAGGGCACCCCCTTCCGCTTCACCCTGTCGGTGCCGCAGGGGAATGCCGAACGCCGGGACATCGCCGAGATCGTCCAGGCGGATCTGCGCCGCATCGGCGTGGACGCGCAGCCGCGGATCGTCGAGCTGAACACGCTGATGGCGCGGGCGAGCGACCCGGAGAAGCGCGACTTCGACGCGCTCATCGTCGGCTGGATCCCGGAGTTCCGGCTCGACGACAGCGACCTCTTTTCCTGCGCCAAGCGCGACAACCCGCTGACCTGGGCGGGGTATTGCGACGCCCGGACCGAGCGGCTGCTGGACACCCTCCCGCGCATCGCGGAGCGCGCCGCCGCCCTGCCGCTCTGGCGCCGCTACCAGGAGCGCATCGCCGAGCAGCAGCCGTTTACGCTGCTCTACTACCCCCGCCGCCTCGAAGGCGTCGCCAACCGTCTGCGCGACGTCTACCCCGACGCGCGGGGAGACCTGGTGGGGGTGGAGCGCTGGTGGCTCGAACCTGGAAGCCGCCGGGGCGGTGGAGGGTGAGCCGCGCACCCCATACCCAGACGAGATTCCTGCCAATGATCCGCTCCGCCGTAGCCGCCCTGCTGCTGGTCGCCGCCTGCGCTCCCGCCCCCGAACGCGCGCCCGCGCCGTCGTCGCCACCCGTGCAGGCCGCGCCTGCGGTCACGCCGACGCCCGAGGCGCCAGCGGCCGTCGAGGCCCCACCCGGCACCGACGTCTTCCTCGCGCCGCTGGCGGTCGGCGACGGAACCATCAGCATCGGCCAACCGGCGAACCTCACCCGCCGCGCCGGCTACGACAACCAGCCGGCGTTCACTCCCGACGGCACCGCCATCCTCTTCACCCGCATCGACGCCGCGGGGCAGGCGGACGTCTACCGCTACGGGATCGCGGCCGGAACCATCAGCCGGGTGACGGCGACGCCGGAAAGCGAGTACTCCCCCACCCCGCTCCCGGGCGGCGGCTTCTCCGCCGTCAGGGTCGAGGCCGATTCGACGCAGCGCCTCTGGCGCTTCGACGCGGACGGCTCCGACCCCGGCCTGGTGCTCGCCGACGTCGAGCCGGTCGGCTACCACGCCTGGGCGGACGACCACACGCTCACCCTCTTCGTATTGGGCGATCCGCCCACGCTCCAGCTCGCGGATACCCGCACCGGCAGCGCCCGCACGCTCGCCTCCGGGATCGGGCGTTCGCTGAACCGCATCCCCGGCCGTCGGGCAATCTCCTTCGTGCGGCGCGACTCCGACACCGCCAGCACGATCATGGAGCTGGACGTCGCCGGCGGAGCGGTCCGCCCGCTGATCGCCACCGTCGGCGGGGGCGACTTCCACGCCTGGACACCCGGTGGGGTCCTGCTGATGGCCGACAGTCCAAAGATCTACGCCTGGACGGCGGGGGCGACTGGCTGGCGGGAGGTAGCTGACCTCGCGCCGCTCGCCGGCATCACCCGGCTCGCGGTGAGCCCGGACGGGAGCCGGATCGCCCTGGTTGCGGAGGACGCGCAGTGAGCGGGCGGGCCTTCGCTGCCGCGCTCTCCTGCTGCCTGGCGGTGACGGGAGCGCTGCCGGCGAGCGCTCCCGCCCAGGGCGCGAGCGAGGTCGTCATCCGCGGCGGCTGGCTCTGGAATTGCACCGGCGACGAGCGCGTCCCGAACCCCGGCATCTACATCCGCGCGGGAAAGATCCTCCAGCTCGGCGGCGATTCCGCGGGGCTCGGCTTCGAGGACCCGCGGATTCTGGAGGTCGGCGACGCCGAGACCATCCTCCCGGGCTTCTTCGATCTGCACGCCCACTACGCCGTCGATCTCTTCGGCCGCGGCCGGGTGGACGAGCGCGTCGCCTATCCCCTGCTCTTCCTCGCCAACGGTGTTACCTCGACCTTCCCTGCGGGAGAGGTAAACCCCGAGGAGATGCGCGAGC
>JBPCJG010000119.1:0-15099 GCA_051005515.1 Longimicrobiaceae bacterium | reverse complement strand
GGCGCCGTTCGCATCGCCGCGAGCGCCGGCGGGCGCAGCGGAACCGCGGATCTCACCGTAGTCCCTCCGCCCGTCGCTTCCGTCTCGGTAGACCCGCCGACGGCCACGCTGCGCGTGCGGCAGAGTGCCCAGCTCAGCGCGACGCCGCGGGACGCGGCCGGCAACCCGCTCCCGGGGCGGCCGGTGAGCTGGAGCAGCGACGATCCCGAGGTCGCGACGGTGGACGGCAGCGGGCTGGTGACCGCCCGCAGGCCGGGTGGCGCGAACATCAGCGCTACCTCGGAAGCGGCGAGTGGGAGCGCCGCGATCACCGTAACGGCAGGTCCTCCCGCCAACCTCGTCATCGCCGGCGGCAACGGGCAGACGGGCACGGTGGGTCAGTCGCTTGCGGGCCGCCTCATCGTGGTGGTGACGGACGCCGACGGCTTTCCCGTCGCAGGGGCCACTGTCACCTGGTCGGCCAGCGGCGGAGCCCTCTCCCCGGCCTCCACGCCGAGTGGCGGCGACGGTTCCGCCGCCGCAACGTGGACGCTGCCGACGAGGCCCGGGACGTACACCGCCGCTGCTTCCGTGAGCGGCGTCGCGCCGGCAGGATTCATCGCTACGGCCCGCGTCGGCCCACCGGCTACCGTCTCCAAGGTTTCCGGGGACACGCAATCCGCAACCGTCGGTGAGGCGCTGCCGGCGCCGCTGGAGGTCCGGGTCACCGACGCATTCGGAAACCCGGTAGGTGGCGTGGACGTGACCTGGTCGACGTCCGCCGGCGGATCGTTCTCCGCAGGCACGACCCGCACCGACTCCGAGGGCCGGACCAGCACCCGCTGGACGCTGGGCACGGGCGCCGGGCCGCAGACCGCACGCGCAGCGCTGCAGGGCAGCGGCGTCTTCGCCGACTTCTCGGCCCAGGCGCGTCCCGGACCGATCGACGGACTCGACGTGGCCGGCGGCGACGACCAGACCGGAGAGGCCGGAGAAACGCTCCCGACGCCGTTGCGGGTGCTCGCCCGCGACCGGTTCGGCAACGGCATCGGGGGCGTGCTCGTTTCCTGGATCGCCGACAGGGGCGGCTCGCTGAACCCGGTTCTGGTGAGTACCGGCTCCGATGGCTCGGCGAGCACCGCGTGGACGCTCGGCGCTAACGGCAGGAACACCGCGTTGGCGCTCGCCGAGGGCTTCATCGCGCGCTTCGCCGCGCAGGCCAGATGATGCGCTCCCTCCCGCGCGGCCGCGCTACGGCCGCATTGGCGTGCGCGCTCGCCCTCGCGACGATCCTTCCCACTACTCTCTCCTCCCAGGAGCTCGCGCTGAAGCGCGACATCGACCCCGTCGGCGCGGCCGGCTGCGCCGCCGAGGAGCTGCCGCCGCCGCCCGTTGCGTCGCAGCGGGAAGAGGCAATGCGGCTGGTGTCGCAGGCGAACGAAGCGTCGATTCTCGGGGACAATCGGCTGGTCGTCGAGCTGCTGCAGCGTGCCACCGCGTTGAACCTGACCGATCCAGCGATCGCCTATCGCCTGGGGCGGGCGTACGAGGAGCTGGAGGCGCCGGATCCGGCGCTCGCGCAGTATTGCCGGGCGCTCGTACTCGCCCCCCGCAGCGACGAGGCTCCGGACGTCCGGACACGCATCGCCGGGCTGCTCGAGCAGGGCGCTGGCGATGCGGAAGCCGTCGTGCGGCAATTCCGCTTTGCTCTGGAGTACCACGACCGCGGCTCTTTCCGCGAGGCGGAACGCGCCTTCGACTACGTTGTCGAACAGCGACCGGAATGGGCGGACGCCGTGTACGACCGGGGCGTGGTCCGTGCCGCGCGGGGAGACCGCGGCGGTGCGATCGAGGATCTTCGGCGCTATCTCCAGCTCGCCGACGCGCCCGGCGATGCGGCCGCCGTAGCGGAGCAGCTCGCGGCGCTCGGCGCCCCCGCGGGCGAACGCGTCGCCGCAGCGGATCCGCCGGAGCGCCGACCCCGCGAAAGCAGTCCGCCCGCGGGCACGACGCGGAGTACCACGGCGAGCCCCGGCGCTACGCTCGCGCAGGGGCTGGTGGTGCCGGGGCTGGGGCAGTTTCGCACCGGCCGGCCGGCGATCGGCGCCCTGATCGTCGCGGGGGTCGGCGCGAGCGTGTACGTCGCCCTGCGGGAAGAAAGTGTCACCACCACCTGTGACGCGACCGATCCCTTCGGGAACGCGTACACATATTCCTGTCCCGGGGTCGATCGCCCCGGCCTCGCACCCGGCCTCGGCCTCGCCGTGGCGATCACCTCTCTCGGCGCCGTGGAGGCCTACACCTACGTGAAGCGCCGGCAGCGTGAAGCAGGCGGCGTCGCCGCGCGTCTCCCGCTGCCCACCGTAGCTGCCGGGCGCGGCCGGGTAGACCTCGGCTTCGCCATCCCCACGCAGTGATCTGCTCTCCCTTGACCCCATTTCTTCGCCGATGAAGCGCTTCCTGCTCCCGCTCCTCCTGCTGGCTTCTCCCCTGGCAGCGCAGGACGTCAGCATACCCAACACCCGATTCGAGCTGCCCAACGGCTTGACGGTGCTGGTGAACGAGGACCATACGACGCCGATGGTGGCGGTGGACGTCTGGTACCACGTGGGCTCCGGGTACGAACAGCCGGGGCGCACCGGCTTCGCGCACCTCTTCGAGCACGTCATGTTCACCGGGAGCCGCAACGTAGCGCCCGGCGAGTTCGACAACCTGCTGGAGGCCGCCGGGGCAGTGAACAACGGCAGCACCAACCCCGACCGCACCAACTATTACGAGATCCTCCCCTCCAGCGCCCTGGAGCTCGCCTTCTGGCTCGAAGCAGACCGCATGGGAGGCTTGCTGGCGACGATGGACCAGCAGAAGCTCGACGTGCAGCGCGACGTGGTCAAGAACGAGCGCCGCCAGAGCTACGAGAACCGGCCGTACGGGATGTTCTGGGAGACGGCGGCCCATGCGCTCTACCCCGAAGGCCACCCCTACTCCTGGTCGACGATCGGCTCGATGGAGGATCTCTCGGCGGCCTCCCTGGAGGACGTGGAGGGCTTTTTCCGGCGCTACTACGTCCCCAACAACGCGGTACTCGCGGTTTCGGGGGATGTGGAGCCGGAGCGCGTCCGCGAGCTGGCCGAGCGCTACTTCGGCTGGATTCCCCGGGGAGAGCCGGTCGAGAAGCCGGATCTGCCCGTCCCGGCCATCCCGGCCACGCGTCACATCACGCTCGAAGACGAGGTCACGCTGCCGCAGGTCAACCTGATCTGGAGGACGGTGCCTGCGTACGCGGACGACGACGCGGCGTTGCAGGCGCTGGCACAGCTGCTCACCGCCGGCAAGAACAGCCGCCTGTACAAGCGGCTGGTATACGATGAGCAGACGGCCCAGGAGGTGGCGGCGTTCGGCGACCCGCAGCTCGTTTCGGGCGACCTCTACGTTCGTGTCACCGGCAGGGAAGGGAAGCAGCTCGACGATTTGGAGAAGGCGGTACTCGAAGAAGTGGCCAGGCTCGCCGCGGAGCCGCCGTCGAGCATCGAGTTGGAGAGGGTGATCAACGGCATCGAAACCGACTTCGTTTCGTCGCTCGAGACCAGCATCGGCAGGGCCGACCAGCTCAACGCCTACCTTTATTACACGGGCAAACCGGACTACGCGAACCAGAACCTTGCCCGCTACCGCGCCGTCACGCCCGCCGACATCCAGCGGGTCGCTCGCCAATATCTCGTCGGCAAGAACCGCATAGTGATCAGCATCGTCCCGAAGGGGAAGACGGAGCTGGCCGCCTCGTCGGAGTCAGCACGATGAGGCACCTGCTCAGCGGGGGGATGGCCGCGGCCGTGCTGGCCGGGTGCGTCACCGCCCCGCCCTCGGCCCCTCCCGCTCCCGCCGAGAGGAGCGGGGCGTCCGAAGCCGCCTTCCCGACCACGCCACCCGCACTCGGCCCCGCTCCCACGCTCACGCTTCCCCGGCCCGTACGCCGCACCCTGCCCAACGGGCTGGAGGTCCTCTACGTCCCGCGGACGGGACTGCCGATCGTCCACGCCACGCTCGTCACCCGCGGCGGGGAGGCCGACGCCCCGGCCCGCTCACCCGAGCTGCCAGACTTCACGGCGGAGATGCTCGACGAAGGGGCCGGTGGGAAGGACGCCCTGGAGCTTGCGGCGGCGATCGAACAGCTCGGGGCTTCGCTCAACACGGGCGCAGGGTGGGACGCCGTCCAGGTGGACCTGGAAGTGCTGCGCGAGCGTCTGCCCCAGGCGCTGGCGCTGATGGCGGACGTGGTCATCCGCCCCCACTTCCCGACCGCCGACTTGCAGCGGGTCCGGGAGGAACGCCTCACCGACCTCGCCCGGGCGAAGGACGAGCCGCGCATCATCGCCGGCAACGCTTTCGCCTCGCTGGTCTACGGCAGCGACAACCCGTATGGCCGGCTGCCGACCACCGCGGCTACCCGCGCGATCGACCGGGCCGCGATGGTCGAGTTCCACCGGAAGTTCTACCGGCCCGCGAGCAGCACGCTGGTGCTGGTAGGAGACGTCGATCCCGCCGTCGTACAGCCGGTCGTGGAGCAGGCGTTCGGCGGTTGGCAGCGAGGCCGGGCGGCGGAGCCCGTGCAACCCGGGGTGCCGGAGCTCGGCGAAACGACGGTGTACCTCGTCGACAAGCCCGGGGCCGCCCAATCGGAAATCCGCATCGGCCACCCCGGCGTGTCGCGGGACGATCCGGATTACTTTCCCCTGACCGTCCTCAACACGCTGCTCGGGGGTTCCTTCACCAGCCGCCTGAACATGAACCTGCGGGAGGTCCACGGCTACACGTACGGAGCCCGCTCCGCGTTCGACATGCGTCGCGGGGTGGGGCCGTTCGTCGCGTCCAGCGCGGTGACCACCGCCAAGACCGACAGCGCGTTGATCGAGTTCTTTCGGGAGCTCGAGCGCATCCGCGACGAACCCGTACCGCAGGACGAGCTGGAGCGCGCCAAGCAGTACGTGGCGCTCGGGCTGCCGCGCAGGTTCGAAACGACGGGCGCCACCGCCGAGCAGCTCGCGACCCTCGCCGTCCACGGCCTCGATCCCAGCTTCTTCGAGAGCTACGTACAGCGGATCGGGCAGGTCACGGCCGCCGACGTGCAGCGCGTAGCGCGCGAGTATGTCCGCCCGGGACGGTCCGTGGTGGTCGTGGTCGGCGATCGGCAGAGCATCGAACCGGGGATCCGTGCCCTCGACATCGGTGCGGTGCAGGTGAGGCCGGCCGAAGAGTTCGTGCGCTAGCCACAGCGGCGGTGACGGGGTACCCGGGGCGGCTCCGGCTGGAGCCGCCCCCTTCGCATGGCTTGACGACCGGGGTACGGGCGTCTATTTTCGGCGGTCTTTCGAGGGAGCGCCGCACCTTTCGAACCCGCGTCGATGTCCGAAGGGTCACACGGCCCCATCATGTTGTTGGCCGGTTCCGCGAACCGACCCCTGTCGGAAAGGATCGTCGAACAGTTGGGGCTCGCGCTGGGCGACGTGACGATCCGCCGCTTCGCGGACGGCGAGATCTTCGTGCGGATCAATGAAAACGTCCGTGGTCGTGACGTTTTCATCGTGCAGCCGACGTGTACTCCGGCGGAGGCGATCATGGAGCTGCTGCTCCTGATCGACGCGGCCAGAAGGGCCTCGGCGGCTCGCGTCACGGCGGTGATCCCGTACTACGGCTACGCGCGTCAGGACCGCAAGGACCAGCCGCGCGTAGCCATCGGTGCCAAGCTGCTGGCGAACATGGTGATGGTGGCGGGGGCCGACCGGGTGCTGGGAGTCGACTTTCATCAGCATCAATTGCAGGGGTTCTTCGATCTGCCCGTCGATCATCTGTACGCCGCGCCGGTGATCACCCGGTACTTCCGCGACAAGGGTCTCGACAGCCTGGTAGTCGTCGCACCCGACGTGGGCTCCGCGAAGATGGCGCGGGGTTTCGCGAAGCGGCTGGGCGGAACGATCGGGATCATCGACAAGCGGCGGCCCACAGCGAACGTGGCCGAAGTGCTGCACGTCATCGGAGACGTCGAAGGCCGCGACTGTCTGATCGCAGACGACATGATCGACACCGCGGGGACCATGACCGAAGCGATAACGGCGCTCAGGGAGCGTGGAGCGCGCGACGTCTACTGCTGCGCGACGCACGCGCTGCTTTCGGGTCCGGCCACGGAACGGCTGTCGAGATCCAGCGTGTGCGAGGTGGTGGTCACCGACACGTTGGCCATCCCCGAGGAAAAGCGGTTCCCGCGGCTCACGGTGCTCTCGGTCTCGGAGCTGCTCGCGAACGCGATCCGCTACACCCACTCGAACGAATCGGTGAGCTCGCTCTTCGAATAGCGCGCCCGATCTGCAAAGGAGAACGGAATGAACGCTGCACTGCACGCCCGCCCCCGCGACGAACGCGGCAAGAGCGCCGCCCGCGCGATGCGCCGCGCCGGGCGGACCCCGGCCGTGGTGTACGGACACACGACTGCGAACCAGGAGCTTTCGGTCGACACGCTGGAGCTGGACCACCTGCTTTCCTCGATCAGCATCGACAACACGTTGATCGACCTTACCATCCAGGGTGGCCCGACCACGAAGGTGCTCATCCGGGAGCTGCAGCGCCACCCCTTCAGGCCCTTCGTCTACCACGTCGATTTCTACGAGGTGACGGCGGGTGAGAAGCTGCAGGTGAACGTTCCCATCCACCTGGTTGGTGTACCTGTCGGGGTCCGGGAAGAGGGCGGCGTCCTCCAGCAGCCGCGTCACGAGGTCGAGGTCGAATGTCTGCCCAACAACATTCCGGAGGAGATCCAGGTCGACGTTTCCGGGCTCGACATCGGGGATCACATCACGATCGGAAGCCTGCGCATCCCCGACGCCGAGATCCTCGATGATCCGGAGGTGACCATCTGCTCCGTAGTGCCCCCGACCATCGTCAAGGAGCCGGAGGAGGAGGTCGAGGCTGTCGAGGGCGTGCTGGAGCCGGAGCTGGTCGGCGAAGAGGGGGAGGAGGCGGAGCCCGGAGAAGCCGCGGAGACGGAAGGAGAAGGCGAGGGCTGAGCTTCCGTTCGCTCGGTCGACTGCTGGCCGGTTTCGGCACGACTCCGGAGCCGGAGCCGGTCGGGTTGAAGACCGTCGCCGGGTTGGGCAACCCCGGAGCGGAGTACGCCCGCACCCGGCACAACGCCGGGTGGTGGTTCGCGGACCACCTCGCCGAGGCGTGGGGCTTCGGGAGCTTCCGGCGAGAAAAGTACGCTGCGGTGGCTGCCGGACGCGTGGGCAACCATCCCGTGCGGGTGGTCAAGCCGCTGACCTTCATGAACCTCAGCGGCCAGGCGCTGGCGCCACTGCGTCGCACCGCGGGTGTGGATCTCACCCGGGACGTCCTGGTGGTGGTGGACGACGTGGCACTCCCCGCCGGCCGGGTGCGCTTCCGGGCGAGCGGCAGCGCGGGGGGGCACAACGGGCTGCGCTCGATCGAGCAGACGTTCGGCACCCGCGACTATGCGCGGCTCCGCATCGGCGTCGGCGAGAAGCCGCCGGGGTGGGACCTCGCCCGCTGGGTGCTGGGGCGCATGCCGCGGGACGAAGAGGCGCAGGTCCGGGAGCGTTTTCCGGAGCTGGTGGAAGGCGTGGAAGTGTGGATGGACGAAGGGGTGGACGCGGCGATGAACCGCTGCAACCGGTAGTGTTCCTCAACCGGCCGCTCGAAGCGAGCGGCCTATTTTGCAACCCGACGGGAGAAAATTCGTGATCGCTTTCACCTGGTTGGCATGGCCGCTGGGACTGCTGGGGCTCGTCGCCGCCGGCCTGACTTACGGCTGGCTGCGCAGGCAGCCGGCCGGCAACGAGATCATGCGCGACCTCGCCGACCAGATCGAGGCCGGGGCCATGGCGTTCCTGAAGCGCGAGTATTCGGTGCTCGCCGTCTTCGTACTGATCGTCGGCGTCCTGCTCTGGTGGGCGATCGGTCCGGAAACGGCCGGCGCCTTCCTCTTCGGCGCCCTTTCGTCGACCGCCGCCGGCTTCATCGGGATGAAGGCAGCGACCAAGGCCAACGTCCGCACCTCCGAGGCCGCCCGCGACTCGGGGCAGGCCCTCGCGCTGCGCGTGGCGTTCAACGGCGGCGCCGTGATGGGCCTCGCCGTCGCCGCCCTGGGCTTGTTCGGGACCGGAATGATCTACTGGCTGGTCGTCTTCCTCCCCGGCGCGGCGTTCGCGTCCGAGTTCGCCCGCTTCGCCGAGATCATCTCCGGCTTCGCGATGGGGGCGTCCAGCATCGCGCTCTTCGCCCGCGTGGGAGGGGGCATCTACACCAAGGCGGCCGACGTCGGCGCCGATCTGGTAGGCAAGGTAGAAGCCGGCATCCCGGAGGACGACCCGCGCAATCCGGCGACCATCGCCGACAACGTCGGCGACTGCGTGGGAGACACGGCGGGCATGGGCGCCGACATCTTCGAATCGTACGTGGGGTCGGTGGTCGCCACCATCGCCATCGGTGCGACCAGCGCGCTGTACGCGGCGCACCGCGCCGAGGCGGTAGCGCTTCCCATCCTCACCATCGCCGTCGGGCTGCTGGCTTCGCTGGTGGGGATCGGACTGATGCGGCTGCTCGAGCGCTCCGATCCCGCCGCGGCACTGCGCAACGTGACTTTCATCGCGGCGGGGGTCTTCCTGCTGGTGATGTACTTCGTGGTGCTGGGGCTGAACTTTTCGGTGGTCGATCCGCTGACGGGGGCTGCGTACCGTCCCGATGGCGCCTTCTGGGCCCTGCTTGCCGGGTCGCTGGTGGGCATCGGCATCGGCCTGGTCACGGAGTACTACACCGCTGCGAAGCCGATCCGCCGCATCGCCGCTGCGTCGGAGACCGGCTCCGCCACCAACATCATCGCCGGGCTGGCCGTGGGGATGGAGTCCACCGCGATCCCCGTCCTGCTGATCTGCGTCGCCATCTGGATCTCCTTCAGCTTCGCGGGCCTGTACGGGATCGGCATCGCCGCGGTGGGCATGCTCGCCACGGTAGGGGTCACCATGTCGGTCGACGCCTACGGGCCCATCGCCGACAACGCCGGCGGGATTTCCGAAATGAGCCATCTCGGTCCGGAGACGCGGCGCATCACTGACGGGCTCGACGCCATTGGCAACACCACCGCTGCGATCGGCAAGGGCTTCGCGATCGGTTCGGCGGCGCTCACGGCGCTGGCGCTCTTTTCGGCGTACGCGTCTGCGGTGGGGCTCTCGCAGACCGGCATCAACCTGGTGGATCCGATCGTCGTGGTCGGACTGCTGATCGGCGGCATCCTCCCCTTCTACATCGGCGCGCTGACCATGACCGCGGTGGGCCGGGCCGCACAGGGGATGGTGGAGGAGGTGCGCCGTCAGTTCCGTGAAATCCCGGGGCTGATGGAGGGGACGGCCAAGCCCGACTCGGCGCGCTGCGTCGACATCTCCACCCGCGCGGCGTTGCGGGAGATGATCCTTCCCGGCACCGTCGCCGTCCTCGCTCCGGTCGTCGTCGGCTACTTTCTCGGCGTGGCCGCGCTCGGCGGGATGCTCGCGGGCGCCACCCTCACCGGCGTGCTTATGGCGCTCTTCATGGCCAACGCCGGCGGTGCCTGGGACAACGCCAAGAAGCACATCGAAGGCGGCGCCTTCGGCGGCAAGGGCTCCGAGCCGCACAAGGCGGCGGTGGTCGGCGACACCGTGGGTGACCCGTTCAAGGACACTTCCGGGCCGTCCATGAACATCCTCATCAAGCTGATGAGCGTCGTGTCGCTGGTGCTCGCGCCCTGGTTCGTGCGGGTGCACGACCTCGAAAGCCCCATCGCCGAACAGATGGACGCCTTCTGGCACGGAGCGCGGCAGATGGTGTCGATCCTGTTGGGGTAGGGGCGACCCGCGAGATGAACGGTATGCCGCAGCTTGTCGCAGGGGCGACCCGCCGGGTCGCCCCTACGGCGATGGTCGAACGCCACTCCCCGTGCTGAAACTGGGGATCGTCGGGTTGCCCAACGTGGGCAAGTCCACCCTGTTCAACGCCCTCACGGCGGCGGGTGCCGACGCGCAGAACTACCCCTTCTGCACGGTGGAGCCGAACGTGGGCGTGGTGGAGGTCCCCGATCCGCGCGTGGACGTGCTGGCCGAGCGTGTCCGCCCCGGCCGCGTCGTCTACGCCGCGGTGCAGTTCGTCGACATCGCGGGGCTGGTCGAGGGAGCGTCGGAAGGGGAGGGATTGGGCAACCAGTTCCTCGCCAACATCCGCGAAACCGACGCCGTCGTGCACGTGGTGCGCTGCTTCGACGACCCCGACGTGGTGCACGTGCTGGGGAGCGTCGATCCGGTCCGCGACCGCGAGATCGTCAACCTGGAGCTGGCGCTCGCCGATCTGGCGACGGTGGAGCGGCGGCTGGAGCGGGTGCGCAAGACCGCGCGGAGCGGCGACCGCGACGCGCGGGCGGAGCTCGCGCTTCTGGAGCGGCTGCACGCGCTGCTCGCCGCTGGCAGGCCGGCCCGCGAGGTGGCGGCGGACGAGGCCGAGGAGCGGCTGCTCCGCGGCTTCAACCTGCTGACGAGCAAGCCGGTACTCTACCTCGCGAACGTCGCGGAGAACGACCTCCCGGGCGGCGACAATTGCTGGGTGCGAGCGCTGCGGGGGGCGGTCGAAGCCAGCGGGGAGCGGGCGGAGGTGCTGCCGATCTCGAGCCGCATCGAGTCGGAGCTCGCGGAGTTGCCGCAGGAGGAACGCGCGGAGTTCCTGTCCTCGCTCGGGCTCGCGGAGCCCGGACTGACCGCGGTGATCCGCGTGGGGTACCGCCTGCTCGGCCTGCACACCTACTTCACCGCCGGCGAAAAAGAGGTGCGCGCCTGGACGGTGCCGGTCGGCGCGCGCGCTCCGGAGGCGGCGGGGGTCATCCACTCGGACTTCGAGCACGGCTTCATCCGGGCGGAAACGATCGCCTGGGAGGATTTTGAGCGGCTGGGCTCCACCCGCGACGCGCGGGAGCGGGGGGCGATGCGCTCGGAGGGCAAGGAGTACGTGGTGCGCGACGGGGACATCCTGCTCTTTCGCTTCAACGTGTAGCAGCGCCTCCGGGAGAACGGAGCGGTCGATCGCGCAGTTGATCGCCGCTCCCTCGACCGCTATATTGCAAAGCTGTCCTGACACTCGGGCGGCTTTTTACTTCCTGCTCCGCGCGCGAGGCGTGGGGCCTCATGTCCACGGGAAGGTGAGGTTTGAGAGAATACGAGATGGTGTACGTCTTCGGCCCCGAAAGCGAAGAAAGCGGGGTCAACGAGACGCTGGAGCGCTTCCACGGGCTGCTCACGGGGTCGAACGGCGGCGAGGTGGTGGAGCTCGACCACTGGGGTCGCCGCGAGCTGGCGTACCCGATCGGCGACCATACGAGCGGCTACTACGTGGTCGCGCACGTCACCGCCGACGCAGAAGCGCTGCCCGAGTTCGAGCGCGCGCTGAAGCTGGACGATTCCGTCCTGCGTTATCTGGTCGTCGTGAACGAGGCGGGGCTGCCCACCACCCCCGCGCCCGAGGAGCCGACGGACGGCGACGAGGACGACGACGACGACGGGGAGGACTGAGCCATGGCCCGATCCCGCAAGACCTGCCCGATCTGCGAAACGGGCGTCCGCTTCGTGGACTACAAGGACGAGCGCCGCCTGTCGCGCTACATCACCGAGCGTGGCAAGATCCTGCCGCGCCGGATCAGCGGCACCTGTGCCCGCCACCAGCGCCAGCTCAGCACCGCGATCAAGCGGGCGCGCTACCTCGCGCTGGTCCCGTACATCGCGGGACACGAAGGGTAGACGGCTGTTGCGCGTGTGACGGAAGAGCGCGCGGGGCGGGGGAGCGCCGTGGCGCTCGTCGCCGCGGCGGTCTTCCTTTCGATCGCCAGCCCCGTGGTCTTTCTCGGGGTCGGCGCCGCGTTGCTGTTCCTGCTCCTCCCGCCGCGCGCTCCGAGGGCGTTGCTGGTGGGTGGCGCCGTGCTGGCGCTGACCTATCTGCTGACGAGCGGCGGCGACCCGCTGGCGAAAACGAGCGCTCTCTGGGCGGCCGCATGCACGCTCTGCCTCGTCGCCGCGACGGTGGTCCGCCCCGCCTGGGGTTTTCTGGCGAGGTCGCTGGCTGCGCTCACGGTGGCGGTCGTCGCGGCCGCGGCGTGGTTCGCCGGGCGGGGGAGCTGGACCGCGTTCGACGCCGCGGTGCGGGCGCGCTTTCGGGAAGCAGCGGCGCTCTGGCAGCGCCAGGTGAGCGGCGCGGGAGCCGCCGAATGGGCTGAGCAGATCCGTGCCTCCGCCGAGGGAGTCGCCGCGCTCCAGGGAGAGATCTACCCGGCGCTGGCGGTGCTGCAAACGCTCGCTCTGCTCGCGCTGGCCTGGTGGATCTTCGTGCGCTACGCCGCGGATGAGGGGTGGCCACGCCTCGGCGCCTTCCGGGAGCTGCGTTTCAGCGACTCGCTCGTCTGGGTGGTGATCGTCGGGTTGACGCTGGCCATGGTGCCCGCGGGCGCCGCGGTGAGACGCGTCGGTTTCAACCTGCTTCTCTTCATGGGCGCCCTGTACGCCTTGCGGGGAGCCGCCGTGTTCGCGTACTTCGTGCGGCGGGGACGCACCCCGTCCGTTCTGCTGGGGCTGCTCGCTACACTGTTCTTTCCCCCGCTTCCGCTGGTGGCCAGTGCCTTGGTGGGGCTGGGTGACACCTGGTTGGATCTGAGAAGCCGATTGGAGCCGGCGCCGCCGGGCTGACTACCAAGCAAAGGAGCTACGAATGCAGGTGATACTCAGGGAGCCGCTGGAGAAACTGGGCACGGTGGGCGACGTCGTGGAGGTCAAGCCGGGCTACGCCCGCAACTACCTGATTCCCCGGGGCCTTGCCTACGAGGCGACCGCCGGAAACCTCCGGCAGATCGAACGTGAACGGGAGGCGCGGGAGAAGGAGGAGGCAGCCCTGCTTTCCGACGCTCGCCGCCGGGCCAAGGACATCGACGGCCTGTCGCTCACCTTCCACGCTCGCGCGGGGCAGGAGGGCAAGCTCTTCGGTTCGATCACGAACGCCGATGTGGCGGAGCGGCTGGCCTCGGAGCACGGCATCGAGGTGGACCGCCGCCAGATCGAGATGGACGAGCCGCTCAAGTCGCTGGGCGTTTTCGCCGTCCCCATCCGTCTGCACGGCGAGGTGAAGCCGGAGGTCAGGGTCTGGGTAGTGCAGGAGGATTGAGCCGGTGCTGGCCCGCCCCGGCACTCCGGCGCCCGCTCCTGCCGTTCCGGAGCAGATCCAACGGGCGGCGGAACTTCTCCTGGATCGCAAGGCGGAGGACGTGACGCTGCTGGATCTGCGCGGAATCTCGACGACTACGGACTTCTTCCTGATCGCCACGGGCCGTTCGGACACGCACGTCACGGCGCTTGCGGAGCAGGTGCTCGAAGGTTTGCAGGAGGAGGGCGTACGGCCGGCGAGCGTAGAGGGGCTGCGCGGCGGAAGGTGGGTACTCGCCGACTATTTCGACTTCGTCGTGCACGTCTTCCAGTCCTCGGTACGCGAATTCTACCAGCTCGAGCGCCTGTGGGGAGACGCACCCGCGCGGCGTTACGCGGCCGACGCCTGAACGAGGCGCTCGCCTCCGACCTCGCCGCCGCATGAGCTCACCCCCACTTTCCCGGGAAATCCACCGGTACCGGTATTCTCCCGGCGACGAGCTGCCGCTGCCGCTGCGTTCACCGGGCGGCGGCGGGCTGGTCCTCCTGCTCGCGGGGAGTGCGCCCGGGTGGGCGGCCGGGGTCGCGCTCGACATCGCCGAGGCATGGGCGCAGAACGGCCGCCGCGTGGTCATCGCCGACCTGATGCTGGAGGATCCGCTGCTCCACGAGCGTCTCGGCGTGCCGAATCTGGACGGCATGGTGGACGTCTTCTTCTACGGCGCTTCGCTTTCGAAGACGGCGCGGCCGGTCCCGGGGCGCGACTTCTACTTCGTTCCGGCCGGGACCTACACGGCCGACCGGGAGTCGGTCTACACCCATCCCCGCTGGCCCCGCATCGCTGCGGGGTTCGCGGAGGCGGACGCGTCCCTGCTCGTGCTCGCGTCCGGCGACGCGGCCACGCTCGTGGATACCCTCGAGGGGAGCGCCGAGCTGATCCTGCTCGGCGACGGGGCCGAGCCGCCGGAGGCGGGGGCACCGCCGCGTGCCCGGCTCATTCCCGCCGCAGAGGAAGCCTCCGGCGGCGCGCCGGCGGCGGCGGATTCGCCTCCGGCCCCTTCTCCTTCCGAAGTGCCGCCGCCTCCCGACGCGACGCTCCCCGAAGGGGTGCGGGTCGCCCGACGCACTCCCCCGCACCGCGGTCTCGCGCCCTTTCTCTGGCTGCTCGGAGCCGCCGGCGTCGCCGGCGTCCTGCTCTACCTTTTCCTGCTGCGCAACCCCGAAGCCCTGCCGCCCGCCCCCGTCCCCGCCACGGAGCGCACCGCCGCCACCCCCACGGTCCGCGGCGAGATCGAAGGCGTGCCGCTGCCCTACTCGGTGCAGGTGGTTGCCTTCAACTCCTTCGCAGCCGCCCGGGACCGGCTGCGGGAGTATCAGGACCGGTTCACGGAAGCGCCCTTGTACATCTCGCCGCAGGCGGAGCAGGGAGTCCTCTATTACAAGCTGCTCGCGGGCATGGCAGCGGACACGGCGACCGCGGGAGTGCTCCGCGACGCACTGGTCGCTGCCGACATCATCAGCGAGGAAGAGGCCGCTCCGGGGGCGTGGAGCCTGACGCGCGAGACGCCGTTGGCATACCAGCTGGGCGAGTTCGCAACGCAGGAGGAGGCGGCGACCACCGCCGATACCCTGCTCACCCGCGAGATCCCGACCTACGCCGTCGGCGTGCCGACGAGCGGTGGGGGTGAAGCGTGGATCCTGTACGCAGGTGCCTTTCCCGACAGTGCCGCCGCCATGACCCTGGGCGCGAAGCTCCAGCAGACCGGGATCGCCGCGTCGCTGGTTACGCGCGTGGGGCCGAGCCCGGGCACCCGGAGGTGAGACTCCGTTCGCTCCGTCTCCACGGCTTCAAGTCGTTCGCGGATCGGACGGAGCTGGAGTTCCGGGATGGGGTGACCGCCATCGTCGGCTCCAA
>JBPCJG010000118.1:0-5595 GCA_051005515.1 Longimicrobiaceae bacterium | reverse complement strand
GATCTCGGTTTCTCGCGCGTGCGCGGGCCGGAGGTCGAGACGGTCGACTACAACTTCACCAAGCTGAACACGCCGCTCGACCACCCGGCCGCCGACGAGCACGACACCTTCTACCTGTCGGACGAAGTGGTGCTGCGGACGCACACCTCTCCCGCGCAGGCGCGCATCATGGAAGCGTACGAGCCGCCGATCCGGGTGGTGGTCCCCGGCGTCGTCTACCGGCGCGAGACCGTCGACGCTTCCCACGCGGCCGCGTTCGAGCAGCTCGAAGGTCTCGCGGTGGACGAGGGGATCACCTTCGTCGACTTCCGCGCCACCATCGCCGAGTTCGTGCGGCGCTTCTTCGGTCCCGCTACGAAGACCCGCTTCCGCCCCTCCTTCTTCCCTTTCACGGAGCCCTCCGCCGAAGTGGACGTGGGGTGCCTGCTCTGTCAGGGCGCTGGATGCAGCGCCTGCAAGGGGACCGGCTGGATGGAGATCATGGGATCGGGGATGGTGGACCCGGCGGTGTTCGAGAGCGTGGGGTACGATCCCGAGCGCTACAGCGGCTTTGCCTTCGGGATGGGGCCCATGCGCATCGCCATGCTGCGCTACCGGATTCCCGACATCCGGTTGCTGCAGGAAGGGGACATGCGCTTCCTGGAGCAGTTCGCGTGAACATTTCCTTCAACTGGCTCCGCGACCTCGCCCCGGGGATCGAAGCGACTCCCGCGGAGCTCGCCGAACGCCTCGCGATGCTGGGCGCCCCCGTGGACGAAGTCGCGGACCTCGCCGCGGGGATCGACGGCGTGGTGGTGGCGCGGGTCGCAGAGGTGCGCCCGCACCCGAACGCTGACCGGCTCCGGCTCTGCACGGTGGAAGCCGGCGGCGCCGATCCCCTGCAGGTCGTGTGTGGCGCCAGCAACGTGGAAGCGGGCGGCTTCTATCCCTTTGCTCCCGTGGGGGCGTCCCTGCCGGGGGGAATGGCGATCCGCCGGGCCAAGCTCCGCGGCGAGTCTTCCGAGGGCATGCTCTGCTCCGCCCGGGAGCTGGGGCTGGGGCGCGATCACGCCGGGCTGATGACTCTGCAGGGAGTGTGGGAGCCCGGCGCGCCGCTGGTCGAGTCGCTCGGGCTCGACGACGTGCGAATGACGGTCGAGGTGACCGCCAACCGGCCCGACCTGCTCTCCCACGTCGGGATCGCGCGCGAAGTGGCGCCGGACGGCGTCGCCGGGGTGCGGCTGCCGCCGCTCCCCGGGGTCGCCGGCGCGCCGCCGCTCAGGCGCGTCGAGCGCGAGGGGGAGACCGCGGGCGCCCGCATCGCGGTCGAGGACGCGGAGGGTTGCCCCCACTACGCCGCGGGGATCATCCGCGGCGTGCGAGTGGGCCCGTCGCCCGAGTGGCTCGCGTCGCGGCTTCGCGCTGTGGGGGTGCGACCCATCAACAACGTGGTGGACGCCACCAACTACGTACTCTTCGAGGTGGGGCAGCCGCTGCATGCGTTCGACCTGAGGCGTCTGGAGGGGCCGGATGTGCGGGTGCGGCGTGCCCGCGCGAGAGAAACGCTGCGGACGCTGGACGGCGTCCAGCGCACGCTGCACACCGCCGACCTCGTGATCGCGGACGCCACCCGACCGATCGCCCTGGCGGGCGTGATGGGCGGCGAAGACAGCGAGGTGACCGCCGAAACCCGCGACGTGCTGCTCGAGTGCGCGCTCTTCGCGCCACGCACCGTGCGCCGTACAGCGCGGCGGCTGGGGCTCTCGACCGATGCCTCGTATCGCTTCGAGCGCGGCGTGGACCCGGAGCTACAGCCCGAAGCACTGCGCCGCCTCATCGAGTTGGTGGTAGTCGTCGCCGGGGGGGAGCCGGCGGGCGAGGCGCTCGACGTGTCGCCGCGGCCGCATTCACGCGCCACGCTCCGACTGCGCCCCCAGCGGGTATCGCGACTGCTGGGCGTGCCGCTGGATACGGAGGAATTGGGCGGCCTGCTCCGCCCCATCGGCTTCGAAACCGTAACGGAAGGCGGCGATCTGCGGGTCACCGTACCCGGCTTCCGGGGGGACGTCGAGCGCGAAGTAGACCTGATCGAGGAGGTGGCACGCCGGCGTGGCTACGACTCGTTCCCGGACGCCCTCAGGGGTTGGCGGCCAGGAGTGGTCCCCGATGACGGCGCCGTCGCTCTGGAGCAGGCGCTGCACGCGCTGCTGCTCCGCTGGGGACTGCTGGAGGCGCACACTCCCGCGTTTGCTCCCGCTCACACGCGGCGCGTCCCGCTGCTCCACCCACTCTCCGCCGAAGAAAGCCATCTCCGCGACGCGCTGCTCCCCGGGCTCCTGCGCCGGGTGGAGCACAACTGGGCGCACGCCGTTCGCGACGTGCGCCTGTTCGAGATCGGTACCGCGTTCTCGCCCACGGAGGACGGCGGGCTTCCCGCCGAAGAGCGCAGACTCGCGCTCGTGCTGACCGGCGGCCGCCGACCGACGCACTGGAGCGCCCCCGTCCCCGATTGGGACGTCTGGGACTTGAAGGCGCTGCTGGCGGAGCTCGCCCGGGTGGTCGGAGGTGCGGCGGTCCAGCCTGAAGCAACCCCTCCGACCCCTTTCGCGCCGGGCTGGGGGCTGCGGATCGTCGGTTCCCCCGGGCAGGAAGGCGTCGGAGGGCGCATCGCGCAGGATGCAACCGACCCGCCGCCGTGGGCCGCAGACCTGTGGGGGCTGGAGTTGACCCTCCCCCCGGCGCTGCCGCCGTCCGCGCGGGAGTACGCGTCGCTCCCGGAGCATCCGCCGGTCGAGCGCGATCTGGCGCTCCTGCTACCTTCCGGGGTGACCGCAGCCGACGTCGAAGGCGTCGTTCGTGCCGCCGGGGGAGACCTGCTGGAAAGCGTGCGTCCCTTCGATCGCTACACGGGCGAGGGGATCCCCGAGGATGTGACCAGCGTGGCGTGGCGGCTCCGTTTCCGCGCGCCCGGGCGCACGCTCGCCGATCCGGAGGTCGACGAGGCGGTGGCTCGCGTGGTGCGCCGTCTGGAGAGCGAACTCGGTGTCCGGCTCCGGGGTGGCTGAGCCCGCCGCGCGTGCGCGCCTCGAACGCGCCGTCGCCGCGGCGGTCGCGGCCCTCGAGGCGTGGCGCGGCCGCGCGCTCGCGGCGGAGCGGGAGGTGACTGAGCTGCGTGAGGTCCTGGAGCAGCTTCGGCGGGGCGGGAGCGGGGCGACTCCCGACCGGCTGGCGGCTGAAAACGCGCTGCTGCACAGCCGGCTGGGCGAGGCGCGTCGTCGTCTGCGAGCGCTGCTGTCCCGCATCGGCGAGCTGGAGGTCGAGCGATGAGCACAGCCGAGGGAAACGATTCGACAGGCAGGAGAAAGGTCACGGTCGAGATCGCGGGGCGGAAGCACGTGCTCCGCTCCGACGTCCCGGCCGAGTACACCCGCGCCGTGGCGGCACACGTGGACAGGACCATCGCCGCGCTGCAGAGCAACGCCCCTCCAGATCCGCACCGCGTCGCGATCCTGGCCGCCCTGTCCATCACCGACGAGCTGTTCCGCGCCCGCGAGGAGCTGCGCCGCTTGCGGGACGACGGCGCGCAAAGCGACGCCGCCCTCGCGGAGCAGCTGCGGGAGGCGCTAATGGCGGCGAGGCCGCCGGATTGAGGCCTCCCGCGGACTTGCGAAAGCCTTTCGCGGCAACGTATTTTCCCACCTGCGTCCCCTCTTGGGGCGTGCTGCGAAAAGGTCGCCGCAAAGGGTGGCGGGGAGCCGATCTCCGCCACCCGTCGCTTTTTTTAACGAGCGGGTGACGTCGCCCCGCCGTGGAGATAAACCAACATGGGTATCACAGAAATCATCCTGATCGGTCTGGCGGCAGTGGCCGGGGCTGGAGCGGGGTGGCTAGCGCGCCGTTCCCGCGAACGCGCGCGGGCCGGCGAGACGACGGCCGCCGCCGCGCAGGAGGCCGAGCGGATCGTAGCGGCCGCCGGGCAGCAGGCCGACAACATCCGCAAGGAACAGGCGCTCGCCGGCAAGGAGGCCGCGTTCCAGGCGAAAGAAGAGTGGGAAAAGGAGGAGACCCGCCGGCGCGAGGAGATCGAGCGGATGGAGCGTCGGCTCGGGGAGCGGGAAAGTGCGCTCGAGCGGAAGTTTGCCACGTTGGACGAGAAAGCCGAGGCGCAGGAGCGCAGAACGGAGGGTCTCGCCGAACGGGAGCGCGCCACCGAGTCGCTCGGCCTGCAGCTCGGAGAGCAGATCGGCAGGGCGCGCGAGCGCCTGGAGCAGCTGTCGGGCCTTTCCTCCGACGAAGCCCGGCGGGCGCTGATCGAAGACCTGGAGGAGGAAGCCCGCGCCGAGGCGGCGCAGCGACTCCGGGAGATCAAGGAGGAAGCCCGCAAGGACGCCGAGCGGGAGGCGAAAAAGATCGTTGCGCTCGCGATCCAGCGGATCGCCGCCGATCACACGGCTGAAACCACCGTCTCCGTAGTCGCGCTCCCTTCTGACGAGATGAAGGGCCGCATCATCGGCCGGGAAGGGAGGAACATCCGCGCCTTCGAACAGGCGACGGGCGTGGACGTGGTGATCGACGACACCCCCGAAGCGGTGGTCCTCTCCTCCTTCGACCCGGTGCGGCGAGAAACCGCCCGCATCGCTCTCGAGAAGCTGGTCGCCGACGGGCGCATCCATCCGGGACGCATCGAGGAGCTGGTCGAGCGGAGTCAGAAGGAAGTGGAGACGGGGATGCGCGAAGCCGCCGAGGAAGCACTCTACGAGCTGGGCATCCGCGGGGTGAGCCCCGAAATCGTCAAGGTGCTCGGCCGCCTGAAGTTCCGCACCTCGTACGGGCAGAATCAGCTGCAGCACTCCAAGGAGGTAGCGATCCTCGCGGGCAACATGGCAGCGGAGATGGGCTATGATGCCACCATGGCGAAGCGGATGGGATTGCTGCACGACGTAGGCAAGGGCCTCACCCACGATCACGAGGGCTCCCACGTGGAGCTGGGCTGGAACCTGTGCAAGAAGCATCGCGAGCCGGAACAGGTGCTCAACGCCATCCGCGCCCACCACGACGAGGAGCCGCACCTCTTCCCGGAAACGTTTCTGGTGACCGCGGCCGACGCCATTTCCGGATCGCGTCCGGGTGCCCGGCGCGAGAACTTCGAGACGTACGTGAAGCGTCTGGAGCGCCTGGAGGAGATCGCCACCTCCTTTCCCGGGGTGGACCGCTGCTTCGCCATCCAAGCCGGGCGCGAGCTGCGAGTGATGGTTACGCCGGAGCAGATTTCCGACGAGGAGATGAGCCAGCTGAGCGACGACACGGCCCGGCGGATCGAATCGGAGCTGCAGTATCCCGGGCAGATCAAGGTGGTAGTGATCCGGGAGACGCGGGCCGTGGACTTCGCCCGCTAGCCGCGCCACGAGCCGATCGCCAGAGCCGACATGGCGAAGATCCTGAACGGCGCCGAGCTCAGCGCCGAGCTCAGACGGGAGATCGCCGACGACGTGGCGGGGCTGGCGTCGTCGGGCGTCGTACCCGGGCTCACCGTGGTGCTGGTAGGCGATGACCCCGCCAGCGCCGCGTACGTGGGCGCCAAGGCGCGCGCTTGCGAAAAGGTGGGGATCACGGAGC
>JBPCJG010000117.1:0-3367 GCA_051005515.1 Longimicrobiaceae bacterium | reverse complement strand
GAGGAAGAGATCGAGGCGAATGCCGCCACCGATCGCGATAATCCCCCGTGGACGGAAGCTGAGCTGCAGGCGGCGGAGCTGGTCCTGCCGAGCGACGATGCGAAGGTACCGGTTTCGATGCGCCTCGACTCCGAGGTGCTGAGCTATTTCAAGGAAGGTGGTCGCGGCTATCAGAGCCGAATCAACGCCGTCCTGCTCGGATACGTGCGGAGCCAGCAGCGGAAGCGCGGGGGGTAGCAGAAGGTGGACATCGGTGGCCCCAACAAGTGGCACCTGCCCTCTCTCTCGGCGTAGAGCGAGCTCCCCCATATGAAGATCACCCTCGAAGTTGCCGACGCCCTGCTCGCGGAGGCGAACAGAACCGCAGCGCTGATCGCCTGACGGCCACCGCGCTCACAGCGCCTTCAGCACAACCTCCGCCGCATTCCGCCCCGACGCCCCGAAGACCCCGCCGCCGGGGTGTGTCGAGGCGCCGGTCAGAAAGAGTCCCGGCAGCGGCGTCACGTAGCCGGACAGCTCGGGCGTCGGCCGGAAGCAGAACATCTGATCGAGCCCCATCTCCAGGTGCATGACGTTGCCGCTCAGCAGTCCCAGCTCGCGCTCCAGATCCACGGGCGTCTGGATGTGGACCCGCTCGACGCAGCCGGGAACGTTGGGGGCGAAGCGGGAGACGGCGGCGAGGATGCGCTCGGCTTCGCGCTCGCGGATGCGCTCCCAGCTCCCCCCGTTCGCCAGCGCGTACGGGTGGTACTGCGCCCAGGCGAAGAGCAGGTGCTTCCCCGCCGGCGCGAGCGACGGGTCCACCGCCGTCCAGGTCATCGCTACCACGGCGGGTGCGCCCGCCGGCTCGTCGCGCAGATAGTCCGCGTAGGCGTGGTCGAGGTACGGCTCCGGCGGGCAGAGGAGCTGCAAGCCGCGGTGCATGCCGCCGACTGAGCCGTCGCCAGGTGCGCCCGCGTAGCGCGGCAGCTCCGAGGTGGTGCAGCGGAGGATCATGCCGAAGCCGTTGCCGACCCGCGCCCGCGCGACCCGCCGCCGCAGCGACGCCGCTTCCGGAGCGTCCCCGAGCAGCCGCCCGAAAGTGGTCGCGACGTGGCAGCCGGCGAGGACGGCGCGTGCGGGGACGAACTCCGGCTTGCGCGCCGGCCGCGCCGGCGCGCCGGGCGCCGCGGTCGGCTCCGCGCCCGTGCCTACCTCGAGCCCCACCGCGCGCCCGCACTCGACGACGATGCGCCGTACCGGCGCCGCGGTGTGCACCTCCCCGCCGTGATCCCGAATGCAGGCGACCAGCGCATCCGCGAGCGCGCCCGAGCCGCCCACGGCGCGCTGAACTCCGCTGCGGTGGTAGAGCGGCTGCCAGCCGGCGAGCGGCGCCGTTCCCAATTCCGTGGGCGGCGGCCCCGACTGGGCAGCCAGCCATTCCATGGCGGCTCGCACCGCCGGGTGCTCGAAGGTGGCTTCCAGCAGCGCGCGCGCCGAGCCGAGCACCGTCTGGAGCCCCGTGAGCCGCCCGCCCGGCAGCCCGCCGGAGCGCGCCAGCTTCCACGCGATCCGCCCCGCCTGCGGCGGGCCCAGAAACACCTCCAGCACCGCCTCGCTGAGCGGGCGCCACTCGTCGCAGAAGCGGCGGTACGCCGCCGCGTCGCGCGGGGACACCGTGCTGATCGAGTCGCAGGTGCGGTCGATCGAGCGCCAGAACTCCAGCGCGCGGCCGTCTTCCAGCGGGTACCACGCCCAGGGGTCGCAATCGAGGTAGTGGAGGCCGTAGCGGGCGAGCTCCAGCTCCTCCAGGATCGGCGTGAGGTGGATGAGTATATGGGCCGAGGAGCCGACGTCGATGCGGAAGCCGGGGAAGACGTCGTCGCGCGTTTGCACCGCGCCGCCGGCGCGCTCGGCGCGCTCGAAAACGGCTACACGCTTGCCGGCGCGAGCGAGGTACGCCGCCGCCACCAGCGCGTTGTGCCCCGCGCCGACCACTGCCACGTCGAGCTCCCCCACCGACGCCGTGGCCGCCCTGCCCTCGTGGCCGACGTACGCTGGCTACCTACTGCGCGTAGCGGAGCACGTCGTAGAGGAAATGCACGCCGAAGCCGAGGTTCTCCACGCTGACGCGCTCGTCGTTGCCGTGGATCCCCCGCTGCGACTCGGCGCTCTCGATGCGGAACGGATCGAACCCGTAGGTGACGATCCCCGCCGCGCGGTAGGTCGGGCGGTCGGTCGCGCCCGTCAGCATCGGCGTCGTCACCAGCGCTCCGGGGTTGCGCTCGCGGGCCGCGCGCTCGATGGCGTGGAAGAGCGGGGTGTCGATGGGGTTCTGCAGCGGCGTCTTGGGGGCGAGCAGCGGCGTCCACTTCACCGCCGTGTCGCCCACTACCTCCTGGAGGGTAGCGAGCACCTCGTCCGCGTCCGCGTCGGGAAGGATGCGGATGTCCACGTCGGCCGTCGCCTTCGCCGGGATCACGTTGGTTTTGTTAGAGCCGTTGACCACCGTCAGGGTGATGGTGTTGCGCAGGATCGCGTTCCAGTAGACGTGGGAAAGGATCCACTCGCGCGCCGCGGGGATCTCGAGCGCCCGCTCCACGTCGGCGAGCCAGGCGCGGCGTTCCCCCTCGTAGGTGCGGGCAATGTCGGCGAAGTACTTCTGCACGCCGGGGGTGACGTGCAGCGGGGTCTGGTACTGTGCGAGCTTGTCGAGCGCCGCTACCAGCTTGGGGACGGGGTTCTGCGGCGTCGGGCGGGAGCCGTGCGACGGCACGCCGTCCACCTCCAGGTGCTGCCAGAAGGTGCGCTTCTCGGCCACCCCGACGCCGTAATACTCCAGCTTCCCGTCTTCCACCGGGTTGGAGCCTCCTTCGGTGATGAGGAACTCGACGTCTTCGAGGAGATCCGGGTGGCGCTCCACGAACACCTTGGCCCCCGTCGAGCCGAGCTCCTCGTCGGTGTTGGCGATGAAGACGATGTCACGGTCGAGCGGCACCCCGCTCCGCTTCAGCGCGAGCATCGCCATCAGGTGGACGATCCCCTGCCCCTTCATGTCCAGCGCGCCGCGCCCCCAGACGTAGCCGTCCTGAATGGCTCCGGAAAAGGGCTCGACCGTCCACCCCTCGGTGGCGGAGACCACGTCGATGTGGTGGACCAGCGCGATCGCCTTCTGCGTCCCGTTCCCTTTCAAGCGGGCGTACAGGTTCGCCCGGTTCGCTCCCAGCTCGGCGGTGTCGGTGATCTGCGCCGGGATCCCCTCGCGGTCGAGGATGCCCTTCAGGAAGCGCGCGCCCTCCAGCTCGTTGCCCGGGGGGTTGCTGGTGTCGATCCTGAGGTATTCCGAAAGCACCCGGGCGGTTTCTTCCTGCAGCGCCGCCCAGTCCAC
>JBPCJG010000116.1:0-9183 GCA_051005515.1 Longimicrobiaceae bacterium | reverse complement strand
GAGACGCCGTCGAAGCCGAGCCGCTCGCGGAGCAGCTCGCGATCCACCGGGTAGGGGCAGCCGGCGACGGCGCCCGAGCCGAGCGGCAGCACGGCGACGCGCCCGCGCGCCTGCGCCAGCCGCTCGCGGTCGCGCGCCAGCGGCCAGGCGTGGCTGAGCAGCCAGTGCGCGGCGGCAACCGGCTGCGCCCGCTGCAGGTGCGTGTACGCGGGCATGATGGTGTCGAGGTGGCGCTCCGCCTGGCCGACCAGCGCGTTCTGCACTTCGCCCAGCAGCGGGTCGAGCCGGGCGACGGCGGCGAGCGCCCAGGCGCGGGTGTCGGTCGCCACCTGGTCGTTGCGCGAGCGCCCGGTGTGCAGCTTGCCGGCGAGCGGCCCCGCCTCCTCCCGCAGCAGCCGCTCGACGAGCGAGTGCACGTCCTCGTCGGGCGCCGCGATCCATTCGGCGTCGCTCCATCCGCTTAGCCGCTCCTCCACTCCGTCCAGTCCCTCCCGCAGCTCCGTATGTTCGTCCGCAGTCAGCACGCCCGCGGCTGCGAGCGCCGCGATCCAGGCGCGGCTCCCCGCAAGATCCTCGCGCCAGAGTCGCCGATCGACCGGCAGGGAGCGGTTCAGCCGGTCGAGCGCCGGGTCGGGGCCGTCCGGGTGGCGGACCGGGTCTCCCTTCTCCGTCGCCACTTCAGTCCGCCACCAGCAGCGGGTCGGCGGCGGGCTCGCCGGGGAACGCCTCGATGACGCGCCCCTCCTCCACCTTGCGCTTCAGCGCGGCCACGCGGAGCGGGAGCCCGTAGAGGCGGATGAAGCCGGCCGCGTCGGCCTGGTCGTAGACGTCGTCCTCGCCGAAGGTGACCCAGCGCTCGTCGTAGAGCGAGTGCGGCGAGGTACGGGCGACCACCGAAGCATTTCCCTTGAAGAGCTTGAGCCGCACCTCTCCCGTGACCCGCTCCTGCGTGCTGTCGACCAGCGCGTCCATCGCCGCGCGCTCCGCCGTCCACCAGCGGCCGTCGTAGACCAGCTCCGCGTAGCGCGGGGCGATCAGATCCTTGAGCGCGAGCGTGCGCCGGTCGAGGACGAGCTGCTCCAGCTCCGCGTGCGACAGGTGCAGGAGCGTTCCCCCCGGCGTCTCGTAGATGCCACGCGACTTCATGCCCACGAGCCGATCCTCGACCAGGTCGATGCGCCCGACGCCGTGCTCCCCCGCCACGGTGTTGAGCCGCTCGAGCAGCGCCACCGGCGCGAGCGCTTCTCCGTCCACCGACACCGGATCGCCCCCCTCGAAACCGATGGCCACGTACTCCGGCCGGTCGGGCGCGCTTTCCGGGGAGCGGGTGAGGAGATAGATGTCCTCCGTAGGCTCCCATCCCGGATCCTCCAGCGGCCCGCCTTCGTGGGAGATGTGCCAGAGGTTGCGATCGCGCGAATAGATCTTTTCCTTGGTGGCGGCGACGGGGACTCCGTGACGCGCCGCGTAGTCGAGGGCGTCCTCGCGTGAGCGGATCTCCCACTCCCGCCAGGGGGCGACGGTGGGGATTTCCGGCGCGAGCGCCGCGTAGGTCAATTCGAAGCGCACCTGGTCGTTGCCCTTGCCGGTGCAGCCGTGGGCGAGCGCGCTGGCGCCGATCCGCTGCGCCACCTCCACCTGCCGTCGCGCGATCACGGGGCGCGCCATGGAGGTGCCGAGCAGGTATTTGCGGCCGTAGACGGCGCCGGAGCGGAGCGTCGGCCAGACGAATTCGGTGAGGAACTCCTCCCGCAGATCCTCGACCACGCAGTCGCGGGCGCCGGAGGCCAGCGCCTTGTCGACCAGCCCGTCCAGCTCCTCCCCCTGCCCCACGTCGGCCGCGACGCACACCACCTCGGCCCCGTACTGCTCACGCAGCCAGGGAACGATGATGGAGGTGTCGAGACCTCCGGAATATGCGAGCACGATGGTGTTGTTCGGCATTGTGAGTCTCAGTCTGAGGTTATGCGGATGCAGATGTGCCGTATGGTCGAGGCGCTAGCTCGTCCGCGCAGCCCTCACCCCCCGGCCCCCTCTCCAAAAATGGGAGAGGGGGAAAACCCCGTGCGTACGCGTACTGAGTAGTGCGTACTCCTTTCATTGAATTCAATTCAGATCTCCATCGCTACAGCGATCTCATCGCACGCATGGAGTTTGGGACAGCTCCGGCAATCCGCCCACACCTTGAGCGGGAAATCCTCTTTCGGGACCGTACGGAAACCGAGGCGGTGAAAAAAATTGTCGCGGAGCGTCAGGGCGAACACCGTGGACAATTCCAGCGCGCGGGCGTCGTCCACCAGCCGCTCGACGATGCGGCCGCCCACGCCGAGGCCGTGCGCCTCCTCCGTCACCGCGAGGGAGACGATCTCTCCCAGCGTCTCGGAAAAAATCCGCAGCCCTCCGCAGGCGAGCACCCGCTTCCCGTCGGTCGCGACCGCGAACTCCCGGAAACAGCGGACGAGCTGTTCCCGGCTCTTCGGCAGCATCAGGTTGCGCGCCGCGAAGCCCGCGATGATCGGCTCGACCTGGGCCATGTCGGTGATGCGGGCAGGCCGGACGGTGACCTCACCGATCCGCCGCTGCGAAGTCGCAGCCGGAGCGGTGCGCGGAGGGGCGATCTGCACCAGCGTCACAGACACGCCTCCAGGGCGCGGACCGCGGTGGTGATGTCGGCTTCTGCGACGGTCAGCGGCGGGAGCAGCCGGATCACGTTAGGCCCGGCAGTACAAAGGAGCACGCCCGCGTCGCGCGCCCGCTCCACTATGTCTCCCGCGGGAGTCGTCACCTCGATCCCCCAGATCAGGCCGATCCCGCGGATGTCCACGACGCTGTGGTGGCGCTCGATCCGCTCCAGCTCGCGAGCGAGCACTTCGCCGCGCCGCCGCACCCGCTGGAGAAAGGCGGGGTCCGCGATGCGGCGGCAGACCGCAAGCGCCACGCTCGCCACCAAGGGACCGCCGCCGAAGGTGCTGGCGTGGTCGCCGGGCTGGACCGCGCCCGCGATCCGCTCGGAAAGGAGCACCGCTCCCATCGGCAGCCCACCCGCGAGCGGCTTGGCGATGGTGAGCAGGTCGGGAACGACGCCGGCGCGCTCGTACGCCCACAGTTCGCCGGTGCGCCCGAGCCCCGTCTGCACCTCGTCGAAGATGAGCGCGGCGCAGGCGCGGTCGCAGAGCTCCCGCAGCGTCGCGAGAAAACCAGCCGGGACGGGCTGCACGCCACCCTCTCCCTGGATCGGCTCGATGACGACGGCCGCAGTGCGTGCGCGGGAGATCGCGTCGGCTACAGCTTCTTCCTCTCCGACTTCCGCGAAACGGACGCCGGGCAGGAGCGGCTCGAACGGCTCGCGGTAGGCGGGCCGGTCGGTAGCGGCGAGGGCCCCGAAGGTGCGGCCGTGGAAGCTCCCCGCAAAGGCGACGATCTCATGCTTTTCCGCGCCGCCGTTTGCTCGCGCCCAGCGGCGCGCGAACTTGAAGGCGCCCTCCGCGGCCTCCGCGCCGGAGTTGCAGAAGAAGACGCGATCGGCGAAGGAGTGCTCAACCAGCCACGCCGCCAGCTCCGCCGCCGGCGCGGTGCGGAACAGGTTCGAGGTGTGGACGAGCCCGGTGTCGAGAGCTTGTTCGATGGCCGTGGCGAAGTCGGGGTCGCCGTAGCCGAGCGCGTTGACGGCGATGCCGCTGGTGAAGTCGAGGAAGCGGCGGCCGCCTTCCGCGATCAGCCAGCTTCCCTCCCCGGCGACGAAGAGCGGGTCGGCAGGACGGTAGACGCCCAGCAGACAGTCGGTGGCCTCGGGCGCGCCCGTGCTCACGGAGCAATTCCTTCCGGCATGCTGGCGAAGAGCCGCGTCCCGGCCGTTGCGACGGTGAGCAGGTCGAGCGCACCGATGCGCACCCGGGGAACGGAGGCAGCGGCAGCCGCCGCGGCGCGCAGCTTGGGCACCATCCCGTCTGCCGCGGTTCCCGCCACGATCATATCCTCCACCTCGTCCGTTCCGAGATCGGCGAGCCGCACGTTTCCCCGGAGCACGGCCGCGACATCCGAGACGAAGCACAGCTCCCGGGCGCCGAGCGCCGAGGCGATCGCCGCCGCGGCCGCGTCCGCGTTCACGTTGAGCGGCTCGCCGTCCGGGCCGCGGGAGACGGGAGAGACTACCGGCGTGATTTCCGTCTCCATCCACCGCTCCAGCAGCTCCGCGCGAACGCTCTCGACTTCCCCCGTCCGCCCGAGTGTTCCTGCCGCGGCGAGCCGGGCGCGCAGGAGTCCTCCGTCCTCTCCCGAAATCCCCACGGCGTCCAGGCCAGCGCCGAGCAGCGCCGCTACCAGCCGCTTGTTGACCAGACCGGAGAGCACCATGCGGACGGCGTCCACCGCTTCGGGCGGGGTGTGGCGGAGCCCGGCCTGCCAGCTTGGCTCGGCGCCCAGCAGCCGCTGCACCCGCGTCACCTCCCTGCCGCCGCCGTGGACGACGACGACAGGTGGCCCCAGCGCCACGAGCCTCGTCGCCAGCTCGGCTACCCAGCGAGCGTCCTCCACCTGGTTGCCACCCACCTTGACGACGGTAGGAGCATTCAGCACGGCAGCCCCAGCGTTTCGGGGAGGTCGAACATCAGGTTCAGGTTCTGCACCGCCTGCCCCGCTGCGCCCTTGAGCAGGTTGTCGAGCGCGGCGAAGAGCGTCAGCATCGGCTCGTGCACTCCGGCGACCGGGACCGGTGCGAGGGCCACCCGGTTGCTGCCCACCACGTCGCTGAGCGCCGGCGGCGTATCCCGCAGCTCCACGTACGCTTCGCTGGCGTAGTCGTCGCGCCAGAGAGCCAGTGGATCCGCGAGCGGCTCCGTCAGCTGCACGTGGATGGTCTCGAGGATCCCCCTGCGCACGGGGAGCAGGTGCGGGGTGAAGACGATCTCGGGCGTCACGCCATTCCCCAGCCGTTCGGTCTGGTCGCGCAGCTCCGCGAGGTGGCGGTGGCCGTTCCCGGTGGCATAGGCGCGGAAGTCCTCCGCTACCTCGCCGAAGAGCAGCTCGCGCCGCGCGGTGCGCCCCGCTCCCGTGACGCCGGACGCGGCGTCCACGATGAGCGGTCCCGCCACGAGCCCGCGACGCAGGAGCGGAGCGACGGCGAGCAGCGCCGCCGTGGGGTAGCAGCCGGGGTTCGCTACCAATTCGGCGGTACGGATCCGCTCCCGGTGCAGCTCCGGGAGTCCGTAGACCGCCTGCCGTGCCCATCCGCCGCTCGCTTGGCAGTCGTCGCGAGGCACCCGCAGGGCGTCGGACAGGTCGACGACACGCGCTCCCGCCTCATGGGCGCGCCGGGCCCACGCCTTGGATTCGCCGGACGGCAGGCAGGAGACGACCGCGTCGCAGGAGCCGAGCGGCGCGTCCTCCGCCCGCACCAGCTCCCCGGTTCCACCCGGCAGCAGCCCGTCGAGCGACGACCCCGCATCGCTCTCGGAGGTAGCGAACACGAGCCGCAGTCGTGGGTGACCGGCCACGAGCCGCAGGAGCTCGCGGCCGGAGTAGCCCGTAGCGCCGAGGATACCGATGCCGAACGACGGAGAATTATTCATGGGGGCGGGCAAATATGCAATCCTCGCCTCCGTCTGTCAACGTGCAGGTGAGGCGTCCGACTCAGTGGCGGCCGGCGTACTCCTCGAGCCGTTTCTCCACCTGCGGGCGTGCAGCGGCGGTGCGCACGATCAGCAGGATGGTGTCGTCGCCGGCGATGGTCCCGACCACGTCGTCCCACTGCTCGCCGTCGATCGCGGCGGCGACGGGCTGCGCGCCCCCCGCGAGCGTTTTGACGACCAGCAGGTTGCCGACCCCGTCGGCGCCCACGAAGAGGGCGGGCAGGAGGCGCCGCAGCGCAGGGAGGGGATCGGCCAGCGTGGTCGGAGGGGTGTAGACCGACGCGCCGGCGGCATCGCGCGACTTGACCAGCCCGAGCTCGCGAATGTCGCGGGAAAGCGTCGCCTGCGCTACGTCGATCCCCCGCTCACGGAGGCGCTCGCGGAGCACTTCCTGCGAGGGGATCGGCTCCCCCCTGACGATCTCGAGGATCGCGGAGTGGCGGAGGAGCTTCACGGCGCCGGCGTCAGGGCGGCGGCCGCAGCGTCAGTTGCGGCCGCCGGCTCCCGCCATGCGCTGCGCCATCTCCAGCGCGGCGTAGACGTTGACCACGCCGCCCGTCGCCGAAAGCTGCGCGAAGGGGACGGTGCGCCCTTCGCTCCCCGGCAAAGCTACCGGATCGGTGTAGCGGGTGGCGGAGTCGAGGATGATCTGCTTGACCTGCGCGGCGGTCAGTTCCGGGTAGTAGGCCAGCAGCAGCGCCGCGACTCCCGAAACCACCGGCGCCGCCATGCTGGTCCCGCTTTCGGCGTTGTAGCGGTTGCCGGGGACCGTCGAACGAATGTCGACGCCGGGGGCAAAGACGTCCACCCTTTCGCGGCCGTAGTTCGAAAAGTTGGCGGCGAGCGACGCGAGTGCCTGCGAGGAAGCGCCCACCTCGATCCAGTTGCGGGCTACCCCGCCGCCAGCGTAGTAGCGGTTCGGGAAGTTGGGAGTGGTGTCGGAATCCGCGGCGTCGTTGCCGGCGGCGTGCACCAGCAGCACTCCCTTGGATTCGGCGTGGCGCACCGCCGCGTCCACCGCGTCCTTGCGGGGCGAATACCCTTTGCCGAAGCTCATGTTGATGACGCGCGCACCGTTGTCGGCGGCGTAGCGGATGGCGTTGGCTACGTCCTTGTCGCGCTCGTCTCCGTCCGGCACCGCGCGTATCACCATGATGCGCACTGCGGGGGCGATGCCGTCCACGCCGATGCCGTTGCCACGGCGGGCGGCGACGATCCCGCTGACGTGGGTGCCGTGCTCCGCGTCGGGCCCGATCACCTCCGCGTTGCCGTAGACGCGCTGCGACGTGTCGGCGTAATCGTCGCCGACGATCGGGCGGGGGTCGTAGTCCGGGTTGTAGCCGTACTCGACCCGTGATTCGACGCGCTCGCGCTCCCGCTCGATCTCGGCGGGGGTGATCCCCTGCTCGGCGAGCTGGAGATAGATCTGCCGCGCCTGTTCGACCTGTGGACTGGTGGAAACGATCCGGTCCACCCGCTCGGTCGTCAGCGAGTCGGTGCCGATCTCCCGCTGAAGCACCGCCGTGATCCGCTGGTATCCTTCGTTCATGCTACGGATCTGCTGCAGCGTCTGCACCGCTTCTGCCCGGTGCTGCTCGAAGTCGGCCTTGATCTTCGGGTACTCCGCGCACTCGCCGCGCGCCGGCGCGCGCTCGCAGCGCCCGCGCAGCGCCGCGTAGAGCCGCGTCACCTCCAGGTTGTCGTGCTCGACGTCGCGGCCCCCCGGCCCCCCGATGAAGTCCCAGCCATGCACGTCGTCTACGTAACCGTTGCCGTCGTCGTCGCGGCCGTTCCCGGCGATCTCGCCCGGATTGGTCCAGACGTTCTGGCGGAGATCCTCGTGGGTAATGTCCACGCCGGAGTCGATGATCGCCACCACCACCGTGTCCCCGGGCTGTCTGCCCGCCAAGAGCTGAGCGTACGCGCGATCGGCGCTGATTCCTGGATAGCGGTCCGCCGTCCGGTCGAGCAGCCACCAGCTCGGCGGCGTGGCACCCACCGCCTCGTCCGGCTCCGGCGGGGTCGGCGAGGTGGCGGGGGTCGCCGGCGTGGTCGGGGCCGGAGCAGGCGTCGGCCCCGGAGCGGGAGGAGCCACCTGCGCCGGGGCACAGGCGCCGAGCAGCGCGAGGAGCAGCGCGAGCGCCTGGCGGCGTGCCGCGGGAATCACACGGAGCGTACGGTCCATCGGATGCGCACAGGAGATGGGAACGGGGGCGATCCGACTGAAGGTAGCCGGAGCCGCCGGGCGGGGACAGCGGACCGTCCCCGCGCGGCGACCCTGCTTACCCCGCAGGCGTCTCAACGTCCCCGCGTCACCCCGTCGTCCGGCAAACCCAGCGCCCGCACGGCCTCCGCCAGCCGCACGAACTCCGCGCGGTACCCCAGTGGATCGTCGCCGCGCGAGCGCCGCGCCATCTCCAGGACATGCTCGAGAGAAGAGCTACCCTTGAACTCCGAGTCGCGCAGCAGCATACCGAACTCCGCCACCGCCGTGGGGCAAGGCGAAGTCTGCGGAGGGGCGGGCGGCGCCGTCGTGCACCGCCTGCGAGAAGAGTCGGCTGCGCTCGCCGTCCGGCTGCTTGTAGCGCAGCTTGACGTGGAGCAGCTCGTCTTCCCCGGCAATGCCGTTGCGCCCCCGGGGCCGCTGGTAGCGGAGCGTGTCCACGTCGCCCACCCGGACGGGGCTTCGCACGCCCGCCGGGATGATCTCGTAGAGCGCGGTGACGGAGTGACCGGCGCCCATCTCCCCCGCGTCCTTGTGGTCGTCGTTGAAGTCCTCGTCGCGCAGCAGCCGGTTCTCGTAGCCGATCAGGCGGTACGCGCGCACCCTGGCGGGGTTGAACTCGAGCTGGAGCTTGACGTCCTTGGCGACGGTGAGCAGCGTGCCTCCCAGCTCGTGCACCAGCGTCTTCTTCGCCTCCATCAGCCCGTCGATGTAGGCGTAGTTGCCGTTGCCGTGGTCGGCGAGCGCCTCCATCTTGGCATCCTTGAGGTTGCCGGTGCCGAAGCCCAGCACCGTAAGAAAGACACCCCCCTCGCGCTTCTCCTCGATCAACCGGGTCATCTCGGCGTCGCTGGACGCGCCGATGTTGAAGTCGCCGTCGGTGGCGAGGATGACGCGGTTGTTGGCGCCGCGGCGGAAGTTGCGCTGCGCTACGTCGTAGGCGAGCCGGATGCCGGCGCCGCCGGCCGTCGAGCCGCCTGCTTCGAGCCGCTCGATGGCGCCCAGGATGGTCCGCTTGTCACTCCCGGCCGTTGGCGGCAGCACCAGCCCGGCGGCGCCGGCGTAGACGACGATGGCTACCCGGTCCTGGGGACGCAGCTCGTCCACGAGCAGGCGCAGCGACGACTTCAGCAGCGGCAGCTTGTCGGCGCTTTGCATCGACCCGGAAACGTCGAGCAGGAACACCAGGTTGGCGGGCGGCAGGTTGCGCGTGTCGATCCGCTTCGCCTGCAAGCCGATCCGCACCAGGCGGTGCTCCGGCTGCCAGGGGGCGGTGGCGACCTCGGCGGTCACCGCAAAGGGATGCTCGCCCCGCGGCTCCGCGTAGTCGTA
>JBPCJG010000115.1:0-4503 GCA_051005515.1 Longimicrobiaceae bacterium | reverse complement strand
ACCGGCACGGTGCTCCAGACGCCGCCGAACCAGTGTTGCACCGCGCTGTACCAGAGCAGCGTCGTCGGCAGGAAAAGGAAACCCACCACCGGCCAGAGCAGCGACGCGAACATCCCCGCGAACCAGTCGGTCAGAACCAGAGAACAAGTAGAAAGATCCGTGGCCCCAGGAGGGCAGCGATCACGAGCAGGCAGGGCACGGCTAAGCTCCCCTTCCGATGCGGGCGTCGATGCGCTCGGCGATCACGGTGGCCAGCGCCATGATGGTTTCCTGCGGGTTCGCACCGGGCGCGGTGGGGAGCAGCGAACCGTCGCAGACGTAGAGCCCGGGGGTGCCGTGGCGCTCGCCATCCGGCGTGCACCCGCTGGTCTGGGGGTCCGTCCCCATCCGGCAGGTCCCGTTGACGTGCGCGGAAAGCAGCCCGAGCTGGTTGGGGCCGTGGTCCTGCCGGTCGATCAGATCCAGATCCGCTTCGCTGCGCATGCAGCAGCGGGTAACGTGCAGCGTGCTCACCTCCCGCGCGCCCGCCGCGAGGTGCAGCCGGGCGGCGGCGCGGATCCCGGCGAGCAGGGTGGCGCGGTCGGTGTCGCCGAGCCGGTAGCGGATGCGGGTGCGTCCCCGCCGGTCCAGATGCACGTCGCCGTTGGACGCGCCCCGCTCGGCGCCGTCGCGCACCAGCACGATCAGCGAGCCGAGCCGCTGGAAGCGCAGCATCTCCGCGCGGTGCTCGTTCCCGAAGCCGGGCAGGGCTGCCGAGGCGATCGCGGGGTGGAGCGGCGGGCATTCGATCCAGAAACCGTAGCCGTCGTCGCCGCGCAGGAACTCGTCGCAGACTGCGGAAAGGGGGATGCCGGCGGCGGCGTAGACCGGCTCGGCGTAGTCGCCGAGGACGGCGCTGGTGGGGTGCAGCCGCAGGTAGCGCCCGACGCCACCGCCGCCCAGCCCGGAGCGCTCCAGGATCGCGGGGGTGCCCACCGCGCCCGCGGCGAGGGCGCGCGGGACGTAGACGGCGCCGGCGCTCTGCTTCGCGCCGTAGCGGCAGCCGAGCCCGCAGAAGCCGGCGCGGACGCAGTCGCGCGTTGATGACCGCGGTGCGCGCGCTCCAGCCGAGCCGGGCCGCGCCGTCGAGGATGATGCGGTTGTTCGGCGAGTGCGCGTCCGGCGGGACGGGGCGCGCGTGCGTTTCCCGCTCGATCCGCTCGAACACCGGCGCCGTCTCGGCGGGACTCATCCCGACGACGCCGTGCTCCGCCGCCCACTCCTCGAGCACCCACTCCGGGGTGCGGAGCATGATCATCCAGTTGATGGTGGTCCCACCCCCCACCGAGCGGCCCTGGAGGAGGGAGAGCGCGAGGTCGTCGGTGGCGCGCGTGCCGGCGTCGGCGTAGAGGCGTACGGTCATCTCCGCCTCGCGCTCGGTGAAGTCTGCCGGCATCCAGTAGTGGCCCTCCTCGAGGAGGACGACTTCGTGTCCCGCTTCGGCGAGCCGGGCTGCCGCTACGGCGCCGCCGGCGCCGGAGCCGATCACGCAGACGCCGGCACGGATGGTCGAGCCGTCTGCCAGGTCTCGCCCGAGCGTGACGCCGGCGGGGATCGCCGGCTGCGGCGGGGTCGGCAGCTCCGCGAGCCCACTGGCGGATGGCGTCGTCGGCACCCGGGCGACCGGCCCTGCGTCATCGGCGGCGCCCGGGAGCGCGCCCTCCCACGCCCAGTGCGCGCCGCGCTCGTGCAGCGGCCCCAGGTAGCCGATCGCGGCGTGCGACCCCGGCAGCGCGTAGTAGGTGGAGAGCGCCAGCCGGCGAAAGGCCTGAAAGATCGTGCGGCGCGGCGCGAGGCGGCTCCGCTCCCAGGCGTGCAACACCTCGTCCTGCTGCTCCGCGGGCAGGCTGGAAAAATGGTGGGGATGGAGCTCGAGCAGCCCTGTCAGCGGAGAGTCCCAGAGCGTCAGCAGGGCGGCGATCTGGCGCGCCAGCGCCGGATCGCCGGCGGCGAAACGTTCCTCGACCGCGGCGGCCAGGTCCACGGTTCCGTCGCCCGGCTCGTAGGCGGCGGGGACGATGCGCCGGCAGAGCGCGTCGAGCGCCCGCCGGCGCGCGGGGGAGAGCGAGAAGCCGGACATTACCTGCTCAGCGCCGTCCGACCGGAGCGAGTGCCTGCGGGAGCGTCTGGTCCGGATCAGATGTGCAGCGGGTGCCCCAGCGCCGCGAGCGCCGCCTCGCCTACCGCCTCCGACAGCGTCGGGTGCGGGTGGATCGCGCGGTCCATCTCCTCCACCGTCGTTTCGAGGTGCTTGCCCACCACGAACTCCGCGATCAATTCGGTGGCGTGCAGCCCCACGATGTGCGCGCCGAGCAGCTCGGAGTAGCGCTTGTCGCGGATCACCTTGACGAAGCCCTCAGTCTCCCCCGCCGTCAGGGCGCGGCCGTTCGCGGACCAGGGGAAGCTCCCCACCTCGACGTCGAAGCCCTGCTCCCGCGCCTGCTCCTCGGTGAGCCCCATCGAAGCGACTTCGGGGTGGCAGTAGGTGCAGTTGGGGATGTTGCCGTAGTCGATCCCGGCGTGCTCGTCGCCGTTGATGGCTTCGACACAGGCCACGCCTTCGTGCGAGCCCTTGTGGGCGAGCAGCGGCGGGCCCGCGACGTCACCGATGGCGTAGACGCCTTCCACGTTGGTGCGCATCTGCCGATCCACGCCGATGAAGCCGCGCTCGGTGAGCTCCACGCCCAACTCCTCCAGCCCCAGGTCTTCGATCAGCGGCGCGCGGCCGATGGCGGAGAGCACCCGCTCCGCCTCGATGGTCTGCGTCTCGCCATTGGCGGTCTTGACGGTCAGCTTGACCTTTTTCTTGCCGACGTCGGCGCTCTCGAGCTTGGCGCCCGTGAGTACCTCCATCCCCCGCTTGCGGAAGCTCTTTTCGACCACGTCCGAGCAGTCGCGATCTTCCAGCGGGAGGACGCGGTCGAGCGCCTCGATGAGGGTGACCTGGGTGCCGAAGGCGGCGAAGACGTCGGCGTATTCGCAGCCGATGGCGCCGGCGCCGACGATCGCGAGCGTCGCGGGGGCCTGCTCGGGGAGCATGGCGTCGGTCGAATCCCAGACCCGGTCGTGGTCGATCTTCAGGAAAGGCAGGTCTTTGGGACGCGAGCCCGTGGCGAGAATGACGTGCTTCGCCGAAACCGTCTGCGTCTTGCCGTCGCCGTCGGTGACCTCGACCTTGCCCTTGCCGGTCATCTTCCCCCGTCCGGGAAGGTGGGTGATGCCGTTCTTTTTGAAGAGGAAGCCGATCCCCTTGACCAGCTTTTCGGAAACCTGGCGGGAGCGCTTCACCGCGCGGCCGATGTCGGTTTTCACCTCGCCCACGCTGACGCCGAACTCCTCGGCGTGGGCGAGGTGCTGGACCATCGCGGCGCTCTCGAGCAGCGCCTTGGTGGGGATGCACCCCCAGTTCAGGCAGATGCCGCCGAGCTTGTCGTCCTCGACGCAGGCGGTGTTGAAGCCGAGCTGGGCTGCGCGGATCGCCGCGACGTAGCCGCCGGGACCGGAGCCGATGATCACGATGTCGAACTTGTTTTCCGCCAATCTCCACCTCTTGCTCGAATAGGATGCGCTGACCGGTCGCCGCAAAGTAGGGGTCCGGAGGACCGGGGACAACGGATCCGCACCGCCGGTCACGATTGTTGCATCCCCGGGAACGGATCCGGATCCACCCACCCAGCGGAGGAAGAAGATGAGCGACGCCGCCCGTTCCGCAGAGCAGTACGCCAACCGCGTCTCCGGCGACACCGATGAGTGGATCGAGCGGCTCGCCCGCTTCGGATACGCCGCCAAGGGGCTGGTGTACGTGGTGGTTGGCTGGATCGCGATCCAGGCGGCGTTCTCCAGCGGAAGCGGGAGCGCTTCGGGCTCGCGCGGCGCGCTGCGCAGCATCGTGAACGAGCCGTTCGGGCAGGTGCTCCTCGGCATCGTCGCGGTGGGGCTGCTCGGCTACGTGATCTGGCGCTTCGTGCAGGCCGCCACCGATCCCGAGGGCAAGGGGGACGACAAGGAGGGGATCGCCAAGCGGATCGGGTACGCGATCAGCGGCGTGCTCTACGGCGGGTTGATGGTACAGGCGGCGCGCCTGGCGCTGGGTGGAGGCGGGAGCAGCGGCAGCTCCGGGAGCGGCTCTGGCTCAGGGGGAGGAGACCGGGCCAGCGATTGGACAGCCAAGGTGCTCCAGGCGCCGCTCGGCCAGACCATCGTGACCATCGTGGGGCTCGGCGTGATCGCCTACGGCCTGTACCAGCTCTACCGCGCCTGGACGATCGATTTCGGAGACCGTCTGGACTTCTCGGGCGTGGACCACGACAAGCAGACCTGGATGATCCGCTTCGGGCGCGCCGGCCTCGCAGCGCGAGGCGTGGTCTTCGTGATGATGGGGTGGTTCCTCGCGGACGCCGCGATCAACTACAATCCGTCGCAGGCGCGCGGGCTGGGCGGGGCGCTGCGGACGATCGAGGGAGA
>JBPCJG010000114.1:0-7611 GCA_051005515.1 Longimicrobiaceae bacterium | reverse complement strand
GAGCGCGGGATCGAGCTGGAGTACCGGCAGAACCGCATCGACCGAGGGCGGAGCGACGATCCTTTTGCCCTCTCGGCGAACCGCAGCGACCTGGTGGCGCGGGGGCGGGGGAGGATCGCGTCGGGCCTCTGGGCCGACGCGATCCTCGCCGGCAGCTGGGAGACGGACCCCGACAGCGCGCGTCCCGAGCCCGCCACGGGACAGACGGCGCTGCGCGCCGTGCTGTCCCGCGGCGGACTCCGCGCCGAGGCGGGGGGCCGCTTGCGCTTCGGCCGCTCCAACACGTTCGCGACCCCGGACAGCGAGTTTTGGGCGTCCGCGACCGCCGCGCCCGCCGCGGCGTTCACGCTCGAGGGGCGAGTGCGTGCTGCCACGGCGGCGGGCGTCAGCGGCACCGAGCTGGCCGGCGGTGCGCGCGCCGGTCCCTTCGGCGGCTTCACCGCGTTCGCGCAGGCAGGGAGCGGGGATCGCCCCATCGGGCTCCCGCTCGACACGGTGTCGGGCGTTCCAGCTCTGCTTCGCACGGACCTCACTGACCTTCCGCTCCGGGTGGAGCAAGCGACTGCCTTCGCCGCGAGCCGCGACTTCTTCCGCGCCGGCGGTGAGTTCGCTGCCGGGGGAGCTACGCTCGGCGCGGCGTTTCTGCGCAGTGGGAGCGGCGACGTCGCCCCCTTCGCCCTCCCCTTCGAGCCCGATACGCTGCTGCCCGCCACGGTCGCCGCGACCAGCGGAGTCGAAGCGTACGCATCGCTCCCCGTTTTCCGCCTGCCGCTGCGGCTGGTCGGGAGCTACACCCGCTGGAACGACCCGGGAGACCGACCGTACCTCCCGCGGGACTTCGGCCGCGCGTCGCTGGTCTACCACGACAGCTACTACGGCGGCCAGCTCGAGCCCGATCTGCGCTTCGACCTGGAGCGTCGGGGGAGCGCCTTCGCTCCTTCGATCGCGAGCGACACCACGGCGGGCGGCGTCGGCGACACGAGCGCCGCTTACACGCTGCTGAACGCCACCCTGCAAGTGCGCATCATCGACGTGCGGATCTTCGTCCAGGCCACCAACATACTGAACGATGTCCTCGTCGCGAACGTGCCTGGCTTTGCCTACCTTCCGACCCGCGTCATCTACGGCGCCCGCTGGGATTTCCGCAACTGAAGGGCCCCCCGTTCGGTTGACTCGATCTGAGCATGCCAGTACCTTTCGCGCCCGGCGAGGAGCGCGATGATCCGCAGCATGACGGGTTTCGGGGAAGGCGAGCGGGACACTCCCGCGGGTCGCCTGCGGATCGAAGTGCGCACCGTCAACCACCGGCACCTGAACCTGAACGTGCGAGGCCCCGCGCCGTTCGCGAAGTGGGAGCCCCAGATCCGCGAATGGGTCCGCGAGCGCCTGGCCCGCGGCCACGTCAACTGCGCGGTGTCCGTTTCCCGCGAGGGCGTGGCGCCAGCGGTGCGGCTGAACACGGAGTACCTGGAGGCGCACCTCGGCGCTCTGCGCGAAGCCGCCGAGCGCTACGCGATTCCGGGCGAGATCGACCTCGCCATGCTGGCGGGTCTGCGAGAATTGACCATCCGGGACGAGGGCGGCTCGGACGAAGCCGAGCTGGCGGCGGAGGAGGTGCGCGGCGCTCTGGGGAGCGCCCTCGAGGGGGTGATCGAGATGCGGGAGGCCGAAGGCGCCCGCTTGCAGGAAGATCTGCAAACCCGCCTCAACGGCATCGAGGCGGCGCTCGACGGCGTCGAGGCGCGGGCGCCGGAGCGGCTGGTCGTGGAACGCGACCGGCTGCGGGGGGCCGTCGAGGAGCTCGCGGGGGGAGTGGCGGTAGACCCGGATCGGCTCGCGCAGGAGATCGCGCTGCTCGCCGAGCGCTGGGACGTCAACGAGGAACTGGTCCGCTTCCGTTCCCACGCCACGCTCTTCCGCGAACTGATCGCGGCCCCTTCCGCGGAAGCGGTGGGGAAGCGACTCGCCTTTCTGGTGCAGGAGATGCACCGGGAAGCCAACACCATCGGGGCCAAGGCGAACGACGCGCAGATCTCGCACCGGGTGGTAGCTCTCAAGGACGAGGTCGAGAAGCTGCGGGAACAGGTCGAGAACGTGGAATGACGTTGTCACGTGCTACCTTCCCCGTGATCCTCGCGGCGCCGTCCGGGGCAGGCAAGACTACCATCGCCCGGGCCCTGCTCGAGAGGCGGCCGGATGTGCGCTTTTCGGTCTCGGCGACCACCCGCGCTCCGCGCGCGAGCGAGCGGGATGGGCGCGACTACTGGTTCGTCGGCGAAGCGGAGTTCGACCGCATGGTAGCAGCCGACGAGCTGCTCGAATGGGCGAACGTGCACGGCCGCCGCTACGGAACACCGCGCCGGAATCTGGAGCAGGCGCAGGCCAGCGGGGAGCACCTCCTGCTCGACATCGACGTGCAGGGAGCGGAGCAGATCCGCGCTCGTGTGGCCGGGGTGGTTTCGATCTTTGTGCTGCCTCCTTCCGGGGAGGTGTTGGTCGATCGGCTGCTGCGCCGAGCCAGCGATGATCCGGCATCGCTGCGGCGACGTCTCCGCAAGGCAGCGGAGGAAGTGCGGGCGTCCCGCGAATTCGAGTATCTCGTGGTGAACGACGACCTCGACCTCGCGGTCGGGGCGGTGCTGGGGATCCTGACGGGCGAAGAGGAGCGCAGCGCTCGCTGTCCGGATCTCGATATCGAGCTGGAGGAGTTGGCGCGGGAAATCGAAGCGGCGCGGCCGGAGGCTGCGACCGGATGATGAAACCACTGCAGAACGCGAGGAAAAACGATGAAGGTAGTCACCCCGGGACAGGTAGCCCATCATACGGGCAGCAAATACCTCGGTGTGCTGGTCGCCGCCAAGCACGCCCGCGACCTCAATGAGCTGCGCCGCAACCAGCTCTTTTTCGAAGCGCCCCCAGAGCTCGACGAAGTCCAGGAGAAGCTGACCACCACGGCCCTGGAAAAAGTCGCCGATGGCGAACTGGAGTACAAGCTCGTGCGGCGGAGCCAGGTCGACCTGTAGCCCGGACGCACGTGGACCGGCCGGCGGGGGAACGCCGCCCCTTCGTGGGCAGCACCGTCGTGCTCGGCGTCACGGGCGGGATCGCCGCGTTCAAAGCGATCACGGTAGCGCGGGATCTGGCGCGGACGGGGGCGACGGTGGAGGTGGTGCTCAGCGCGGGCGCGCTGGAGTTCATCCGTCCCCTCAGCTTCGCGGCCCTCACCGGCCGCCGTGCCCACGTCGAGGCGTACCGGCCCGATGATCCGCTGCTCCACATCCGCCTCGCGCGCGAGGCGGACCTCGTGCTCGTCGCCCCCGCTACCGCGAACGCCGTCGCGCGCGCGGCGGCGGGGATGGCCGACGACCTGCTCACCGCGGTGCTGCTCGCCACCCGCGCGCCGGTGGTCTTCTGTCCCGCGATGAACGATCGCATGTACGAACACCCCCAAACGCAGGAGAATCTGCACCGGCTCGCGGAAATCGGCTACCGGGTGGTCGAAGCAGCGACGGGAGCGCTCGCCCGGGGAGAGGGAGAAGGGCCCGGCCGTTTGCCCGAGCCCGGCGAGATCCTGGATCACGCCGCTCGCGCACTGCAGGGTGACGGCCCCCTCATCGGGAGGCGTGTCGTAGTCACGGCCGGACCGACACGCGAGCCGATCGATCCCGTGCGCTACCTCGGCAACCGTTCGTCGGGGCGGATGGGGTACGCGCTCGCCGCAGCGGCGTGGCGCCGGGGCGCCGACGTGCTGCTGATCAGCGGTCCGAGCGCGCTCCCCGCCCCCACCGGGGTGGATGTGGAGCGGGTCGAAACGGCGGAGCAGATGCACGCTGCGGTAGCTCGCGCCCTCCACTCGGCCGACCTGCTCGTGATGGCGGCGGCCGTCGCCGACTTCCGGCCGCGCGCCCCCTCCGCCACCAAGCTGAAAAAGACTGACGACGGTGTCCCGGAGCTGACGCTCGAATCCGCGCCCGACGTCCTCACCGAAACGCTGTCCGGCCGGCCCGATGGAGTGGTCGTGGTGGGCTTCGCTCTCGAAACGGGGGATGCGGTGGCAAAGGCCACCCGCAAGCTGGAAGCAAAGAAGCTGGATCTGCTGGTGGTCAACGACGCCACCGAGGAAGGCGCCGGCTTCGAGGTGTCCACCAACCGCGTCACTCTGATCACCCCGGGAGGGCCCGATGAGGAGCTCCCGTTGCTCCCCAAGGAAGAGGTGGCGGAGCGCATCCTCGATCGCGTCGAGCCGCTCCTCGCCGCGGCGCCAGAACAGCGATGACCGCCGACGCGCGCGCGCTGCTCGCCGCGCACCTCCGCCAGCGCCGCGAGTTGGGCGACGGCGAGCTCGTGCTCGGCCGTCATACGGCGCCCGAGCTGACGGCGGCGCTGGCGGAGCAGCGGCGAGCATCGACGGCGGCGACGTCGAAGCCGGCAGAGGGCGTGCTGGTCGCGAGCAGCGCCGACTTTCCCTCGACCGAGGAGATCCTGCAGATCGGCGACCTGGCCCGGCTCCGGGAGGTCGCCCTCGGCTGTCCCCGCTGTAAGCTGGCCGAGACCCGCCAGCAGGTGGTTTTCGGCGAAGGCGACCCGCATGCGAGGGTCATGGTGGTCGGCGAAGCGCCGGGTGCCGACGAAGACCGCACCGGGCGGCCGTTCGTGGGACGCGCCGGCAAGCTGCTGGACCTGCTGCTGGCGTCGGTGGGGCTGCCGCGCGGAAGCGTCTACATCTGCAACGTGCTCAAGTGCCGTCCCCCCGGAAACCGCAATCCTGCGGCGGAGGAGGTGGAGGCGTGCAGTCCCTACCTCGTCAAGCAGGTGGAGCTGATCGCGCCCGCCGCGATCGTCGCCTTCGGCACCTTCGCTGCGCAGACGCTGCTCGCCACGCGGGAGTCGATCGGGCGGCTGCGCGGCGGGACGCACAGCTACCGGGGCGTGCCGCTCGTCTCCACCTACCATCCCGCCGCGCTCCTCCGCAATCCCGCCTGGGTGCTCCCCGTGTGGCGCGATCTGCAGCGGGTGCGGGCGCTGCTGGAAGCCGCCTGACGATCACCGTGGAAGCCGCCTCGTCGCTCGCCCCGGTCCCGCTCGCCCAGCGTCCCGCCGGCATCAATCCCTTCACGGACCGCGCCCCGCCGTATTCGGCGGAGGCGGAGGTTTCCGTGCTCGGGGGGATGCTGCTCGACGCCGACGCGATAGTGCGCGCCATCGAGATCGTGGACGACACCATGTTCTACCGGGAGGCGAATCGGCGCCTTTTCCGCTCGATGATCCGCATCTGGGAGCGCGGCGCGGTCATCGACGCGGTGACGCTCACCGACGAGCTGCGCAACACCGGCGACCTCGAAGCGGTAGGGGGGATGGCGTACCTGGCCGAGATCTGGGACGCCGTCCCGACCGCGGCACACCTGGAGTACCACGCTCGCATCGTCCGCGAAAAGGCGACGCTCCGCCGGCTCATCGAAGCCGCGACCTCCATCATCCAGGACACCTACACGCAGCAGGGCGACGTCGACGAGGTGCTCGATACCGCCGAGCAGCGCATCTTCCAGATCGCGCAGACGCACGACCGGCGCGGCTTCGTCTGGATCAAGGAGATCCTCTGGCCCACCTTCGAGCGCATCGAACAGCTGCAGAGCAGCAGCTCGGCGACCACCGGCGTGGCATCGGGATACGCCGACCTGGACGAGCTCACCGCCGGTTTCCAGCCGGGTGACCTGGTCATCGTCGCTGCGCGGCCGTCGATGGGGAAGACCGCGCTGACGCTGAACATGACGCAGCACGCCGCCATCAACGACCAGCGGCCGGTGGCGTTCTTTTCCCTGGAGATGAGCAAGGAGGCGCTGGTCCAGCGGGTCCTCTGCTCCGAGGGGAGCGTTGACGCGGGTCGGCTCCGCCGCGGCCGTCTGCGCGACGACGAATATGCGCGGCTCGCCACCGCCGCCGGCCACCTCAACACCGCCCCCATCTATATCGACGACACGCCCGGGATTTCGGTGCTGGAGATGCGGGCCAAGGCGCGGCGGCTCAAGGCGGACCGACCCGACCTGGCGATGGTGATCGTCGATTATCTACAGTTGATGAGCGGTCGCGGGCGTCCCGAGAACCGGCAGCAGGAGGTCTCCGAGATCTCCCGGGGTTTGAAAGGTCTCGCCAAGGAGCTCGACCTGCCGGTCGTCGCGTTGTCCCAGCTCTCCCGCGCGGTCGAATCCCGACCCGACAAGCGGCCGCTGATGTCGGACCTGCGCGAGTCGGGCGCCATCGAGCAGGACGCCGACCTGATCATGTTCCTGTACCGTCCAGAGTACTACTACGGCCCCGTGGACAAGGACGGGAACTCGTTGGAGGGCCGCGCGGAATTGATCGTTGGCAAGCAGAGGAACGGCGCGACGGGCAAGGTGGACCTGATGTTCCTCAAGGAGTACACCCGCTTCGAAAGCTACTCCCACCGCGCGGATCCATTCGCAGGCTCGGACGGGGCGACCGGCTGATGGCGAAGCTCCGCACCGCCTTCTTCTGCACCGACTGCGGCAACGAAACGCCGCGCTGGGAGGGCCAGTGTCCCGCCTGCCGGTCGTGGAACACGCTGGTCGAGGAGCCGAGTGGCGCGCGGCGGCGGGAGGCGCGGACGCGTTCCGACAATGGTCGCGCCGCCGCGACGCCGATCCTGCTGCGCGACGTCGCAGAGCAGGAGTGCGCGCGCTGGATCAGCGGGCTCGAGGAGTGGGACTTCGTGCTGGGCGGCGGAACGGTGCCCGGGTCGGTGGTGCTGGTGGGAGGTGAGCCCGGCATCGGCAAATCCACGCTGCTCCTGCAGGTGGCCGCCCGCCTGCGGAGCACGGGGAAACGGGTGCTCTACGTGGCGGCGGAAGAATCCGCCGTCCAGGTGCGCCTGCGCGCGGAGCGGCTCGGCACAGAGGCCGGGGAGGTAGCGGTGCTGGCGGAAACCGATCTGGAGCCGTTGCTCGCGGCCGCCGCAGACGCGGATCCGCAGGTGATGATCGTGGATTCCATCCAGACCATCGCCACGGCGGAGCTGGAGGGGGCCCCGGGCGGGGTCGGGCAGGTGCGGGAATGTTCGGCACGGCTGCAGCGCTTCGCCAAGCAGACCGGCACCGCCGTCTTCCTGGTGGGGCACGTCACCAAGGGGGGAGGGATCGCGGGCCCCAAGACCCTCGAGCACCTGGTGGATACGGTGCTCTACTTCGAAGCTACCGGCGCCCTCGACACGCGGGTCCTGCGCGCCACCAAGAACCGCTTCGGGAGCACCGACGAGATCGGCGTCTTCCGGATGACCGCCGCCGGGCTGGTGCCGGCGGAGAGCCCTTCCGAGCTCTTCGTGGGGGAGCGCTCGTCGTCGGCGTCCGGCACGGCAGTGGTACCGGTGATCGAGGGCACGCGACCACTCCTGGTCGAGGTACAGGCGCTCGCCTCGCGAGCCGCCTATGGCGCGCCGCAGCGGGTGAGCAGCGGCGTGGACCAGAAGCGGCTCGCGCTCCTGCTCGCGGTGCTGGAGAAGCGCGCCGGTCTCGCTTTCGGGCAGCAGGACGTCTTCCTCAACGTCGTGGGGGGGCTGCGGCTGGCCGATCCCGCAGCCGACGCGGCCGTAGCGGTGGC
>JBPCJG010000113.1:0-2638 GCA_051005515.1 Longimicrobiaceae bacterium | reverse complement strand
GGCAGGGCCGTCTGCGACGGCGGGCTGATGATCGACCTGTCGCCGATGAAGTCGGTGCGCGTCGATCCCGTCGCGAAGACCGCGCGCGTCGAACCGGGCTGCACGCTCGCCGACTTCGACCACGAGGCGCAGGCGTTCGGTCTCGCCACCCCCGTCGGCTACAACTCGACGACGGGGATCGCGGGGCTCACGCTCGGAGGCGGCTTCGGCTGGCTTTCCCGCAAGTATGGGCTGACCTGCGACAACCTGCGCTCGGCTGACGTGGTGACCGCAGACGGCGAGCTCAGGCACGCCAGCGAAAGCGAAAATCCCGATCTGTTCTGGGGCCTCCGCGGCGGCGGCGGGAACTTCGGGGTCGTCACATCGTTCGAGTTCGACCTCCACGAGGTCGGCCCGGAGGTGCTTTCGGGGCTGCTGATCTACCCCTTGGCGGACGCGGCGGAGGTTTTCCGTCAGTACCGGGAGTTCGCCGCGAAGGCGCCCGACGAGGTGACGGCGTGGTGCGTGCTCCGGCACGCTCCGCCGCTCCCCTTCGTTCCGGAGGAGTGGCACGGCGAGCGGGTGCTCATCCTCGCCGCGTTCTACGCCGGCGACATGGCGGACGGGGAGGCGGCCCTCCGGCCGCTGCGTGAAATCGGGAATCCGATCGTGGACGTCATCGGGCCCCACCCGTACGCCGCATGGCAGCAGGCGTTCGACCCGCTGCTCGCTCCCGGGGCGCGCAACTACTGGAAATCCCACAACTTCCTCGAGTTCACCGATGGGATGATCGACAACTTCATCCGGGGTGCCGAGGCGCTGCCCTCGCCGCAGAGCGAGATTGCCATCGCGCAGCTGGGTGGCGCGACCAACCGGCGGCCGACGGATGCCACCGCCTATCCGCACCGCGATGCGGAGTTCCTGATGAACCTCCATACGCAGTGGCAGGACCCGGCGCAGGACGAGGAGTGCATCGCCTGGGCACGCGACCTCTACGATGCGATGACGCCGCACGCCACCGGCGGCGTGTACGTCAACTTCATCCCCGAGGAGGTCGGGCAGGAGCGGGCGGCATATCGGGAGAACTACGACCGGCTGGTCGAGGTGAAGAACAGGTACGACCCCGATACCCTGTTCCGGCTGAATCAGAACGTTCAGCCGGCGGCGTGACCGCCGGCGGCTCGACCACCACGTACAGCTCGGCCGCGGCGTTGTCGATGATGGCGAAGCCGAGCCCCTCTTCCCACAGCGCGGCGGCAGCCGCGAGGTCGGCGCTCGAGGGGGAAAGCACGCCGGAAGGGTGATTGTGCAGGACCATGCCGCCCGCCGGTTCTCCGCGCATCGCCGCGAGCGTCGCCGTCGCGTTGCCGCGGGCGACCACCCGGGGATCGTGGATCGCGCCCGCGTCGAGGCGGGCGACGAAGCAGACCTCGTTGCCCCCGGCGCTCTCGATCTCCAGGCGGAGCACGGCGGCGGCCTCGGGAGTCAGCGCGAGCTCTGGACCGGCAAAGGATGGCGTCATCCGCCTCGGGTTATCCGATCTGCTCGGCCGGATCCGCCTCGGCACTGGAGCCGCTGGCGGAGGCGGGGCGACTCGGCGCCGTCCTCCTGCAATTCCCCTGGTCGTTCCGGCGCGACGAGCCGAACCGGGAGTGGCTCGACGACCTGAGCCGAGAATTTTCCGACTTCCCGTTGGTGCTCGAAGTCCGGCACAGCTCCTGGAACACCCCGGATCTCTTCGCCGCGCTCGCCGAGCGGGGGATCGGCTTCGTCAACATCGACCAGCCGCTCTTCGACAATTCGATCGAGCCGAGCGCCCGGGCCACGGCGCGGGTCGGCTACGTCCGCGTCCACGGCCGCAACTACCGCGATTGGTTCCGCGAGAAAGCCGGGCGCGACGCCCGCTACGACTACCTCTACACTGCGGAGGAGCTGGCGCCGTGGGCCGAGCGGATCGAGCAGGTGGCGGCGGACCCGGCCACGGAGGAAAGCTACGTGATCACCAACAACCACTTTCGCGGCAAGGCGCCGGCCAACGCCATCATGCTCCAGGCGATGGTCGAGGCACGGGAGGTGCCGGCGCCGCCTGGGCTCTTCGAGGAGTACGAAGATGCGCTGGCTCCCTACGCCCGCGTCGGAGAGCCCTAGCCGCGGAACCCCGCGGTGTGCAGATTCACGCCGCCTTCACCTCCGAACCCGTCGCAGCCCATGAAGATCCTCGCCGCCGTCATCGGTACCCTCGTCGTCCTCGCGGCCGCGGCGCTGCTGCTGATCTACTCGGGCGCCTACGACGTGGCTGCGAGCGAGGACCACTCCGCGCCGGTGGAGTGGGCGCTGGAGACCACCATGGAGCGCTCCGTCGCGGCTCGGGCGGACGAGATCAGAATGCCCGCGCTGGACGATTCCGCGATGCTGCAGGAGGGCTTCCACGAATACGAGGAGATGTGCGTCGTCTGCCACAGCGCCCCCGGAGAGCAGCGGACGAACATCGCCCAGGGGCTGAACCCGCGGGCGCCGAACCTCGCCCGCGCAGCGGACCAGTGGACGCCCCAGGAGCTCTTCTGGATCACCAAGCACGGGGTGAAGATGACCGGCATGCCGGCCTTTGGACCCACGCACAGCGATGCGACGCTCTGGTCGATCGTCGCCTTCGTCCGGC
>JBPCJG010000112.1:0-9692 GCA_051005515.1 Longimicrobiaceae bacterium | reverse complement strand
GCCGCCAACCCGCACTACGCTCCGTCGCGGAAGGGGAGTGCGCCGATCAGCCCCGGTGACGTCGTCCTCGTCGACCTCTGGGCGAAGGAAGCGGAAGACGCAGTCTTCGCCGACCAGACCTGGATGGGGTTCGTGGGGGATGCACCCTCCGAGCGGCTGCAGTGGATTTGGGGGGCGGTGCGCGACGCCCGCGACGCCGCCATCGCCGCGCTCCGCTCCGGCTGGAACGAGGGCCGCCCCGTGCAGGGGTGCGAGCTCGACGACGTGGCCCGCGAGGTGATCCGCGACCGCGGCTGGGGTGAGCACTTCATCCACCGCACCGGACACTCGATCGACCGGGAGCTGCACGGCTCCGGACCCAACCTCGACAACCTGGAGTCGCGGGACAGCCGGCGGCTGATCGAGGGCGTCGGCTTCTCGGTCGAACCCGGGATCTACCTGCCTCACGACGTGGGGATGCGGAGCGAGGTGAACGTGTTCATCGGTTCGGAAGGCCCGGAGATCACCACGCCGGATCCCCAGCGGGAACTGCTCTCGATCCCCACCTCGTGAACGCCTCCGGAGCAGGGGAAGCGCTCCACCTGGTGGCGGTGGTCCGCGGTGAACGCCGCATCCGTCCCCGTTCCGAAAGCGGGGCGAATCAGGGCCTCGAGAGTGCCCGCTTCCGGGATCTCGTCGTGCTGCTCCGGCACGGGCCGGCGCAGACCGGCGCCGCGCCGGAGGACGACGTGCTGGAGCACCATCGCGCGGTCCTGAACGCTTGTGCCCGGGGCGCCGCCGTGCCGGCCCCCTGGGGCGTGGTCTTCCCCGCGCTCGACGACGCCGCGAACTTTCTGCGCGATCAGTACGTTCCGCTCGACCGCGCCCTCGGGGCGATCGGCGATCGCCGGGAGTACCGCCTCCATCTGGCGCTCGACGACCCGGCCGAAGCGGAAGGAGGGCTCACGGAAGCGAGAACGGAGATCTATCGTGAGCTGCGGCGGCTGGCGCGCGCATCGCTTGCGTTGCGACCGGAGAGCCCGCGCACCTTCACATCCGCGTTTCTGGTCGATCGCGGCGCTGCGGACGCGTTCACCGATCGGGTCCAGGAGATGCGCGACCTGCATCCTGGCATCGCGCTGGAGTTGAGCGGACCGTGGCCCGCCTACGACTTCGTCCACCTGGAGTTCGCCTGACCGGCAGTCCCGCCGCCTCATACCCGCCGCCGAGATGCAGATCGATTGGGAGACGATCCCGTTGCGTACCAAGCGCGCCTTCAACATCGCCCGTAAGCGGGCGCCAACGGAACACGAGAACGTCCGTGTGCGGATCCGCACCGGGGACGGAGTCGAGGGGTGGGGAGAAGCCCCCGCTACGCCTTTCTACGGGGAAACGAGTGCCACGGTAGCGGCGATTCTGCCTCGCCTGACCGCAGCGCTCCGGCGAAGCGTCGAGGACGACTTCGAGCTGGAGCGGGCGGAGCGCGCTCTCGATGCGGCGGTCGGGCGCAATCCCGCCGCCAAGGCCGCCGTGAGCGCCGCTCTGCACGACCTGGCGGGGAAGCGACTCGGGCTCCCGGTCTGGCGCTGGTGGGGGCTCGCAACGGAAACCGCCCCCCTCTCCTCCTTCACGATCGGGCTCGACACCGTCGAGGTGGTGCGGAAAAAGGCGAGGGAGGCGGCGAAGTTCCCCGTCCTCAAGATCAAGCTCGGGAGCGACGATGACGAAGCGATCCTCGGCGCCGTGAGGGACGAGGCCCCCGACGCCCTGCTGCGCGTCGACGCCAACACCGGGTGGACAGCCCGGCAGGCGATCCGCGCGCTGCCGATGCTGGAGGAGTATGGGGTGGAGCTGCTGGAGCAGCCCGTCCGGGCGGAAGACGTGGACGGTCTGCGGGCCGTGCGTGCCGCGAGCCGCATCCCGGTGATCGCCGACGAATCGTGCGAGCGGGCGACGGACGTGGCGCGCCTCGCCGGCGCGGTGGACGGCGTCAACATCAAGCTCGCCAAATGTGGGAGTCTGCGTGAGGCGCTCCGCATGGTGCACACCGCCCGCGCGCACAACATGCAGGTGATGCTCGGCTGCATGGTCGAGTCGACCCTGGGAATCGCCGCCGCGCTCCAGCTCGCTCCGCTGGTGGACTACGTCGATCTCGACGGTGCCGCGCTGCTCGCGTCGGATCCGTTCACGGGACCGGGCCTGGAGTCCGACGGGTCGCTCCGCTTCAATCGCGAGCCGGGTCTCGGGGTCACGCTCGCCGGGGGGTGAGCGAAAAGGCCGCGACGCCGCCGGAAAGCTACGTGGAAGTCGCCCTCCCCCTGCCGATGGCCCGGTCGTGGACGTACGGGGTTCCAGCGGGGCTCCACCAGCCGCCGTTGGGGACGCGTGTACTGGTGCCCTTCGGACGCAAGGAGCGCATCGGCTGGGTGATCGCCGGGTCGGCCGGTCCCCCCGAGGGCGACGTTCGCGAGCTGCTGGCGGTGCTCGACGAGGTCCCGAGCGTACCCGCCGAGCTGCTGGCGCTGGGTCGCTGGGTGGCCGACTACTATCTTTGTTCGCTCGGCCTGGTGCTGCGCGCGGCGCTCCCCGGCGGGCTCGCCGACACTTCCACCGAAAGCGTAGCTCTGGTCGATCCGCGGCCGCACAAGGCGGAATTGTCGCCACTCGAGCAGCGTCTGGAAGATTGGCTGCTCGCGGCGGGCGAGGCGCAGCCGGTGGCACGGCTGCGCCGGGAGTGTGGACCGGAGGCCTGGTGGCCGGTGATCCGCGCGCTCGAGGCACGCGGCAGGGTCCGCGTAGTGAGCACTCCTCCCATGACCGCTCCCCCGGTGCGCACGCAGCGGGTCATGCACCTTTCCCGCGACCTGCCCACCCTGGTCGAACGAGATCGCATCTTCGGACGCGCCAGGCGGCAGCGGGAACTCTGGGAGGCGGTGCAGGAAGCGGGCGGCTCCGTCGAGGTGGCGCACCTCGCCGGCCGTCTCGGCTTCTCCTACCCGGTGATCAACGGGCTGGTCGAGCGGGGGGTAGCCGCGATCCTCGAGGAAGAGGTGGTCCGCGATCCCTACGGCGGAGTTCCCGCGGCTGATCCGCCGGCAGTGCGACCCACCGCGGCACAGGCCGCCGCCATCGCGGCGCTGGTCGAGGCGGCGCGGACTCCCGATCCCGCCACTTTTCTGCTCCGCGGCGTCACCGGTTCGGGCAAGACGCTGGTGTACCTGGAACTGCTCCGCGAGATCGTGGACCGCCAGGGGCGGACGGCCATCGTGCTCGTTCCCGAGATCGCCTTGACGCCCCAGACAGTCGGCCGCTTCCGCGGCGTCTTCGGAGAGCGGGTGGCGGTGCTCCATTCCGGCCTTTCGGACGGGGAACGGTACGACGAATGGCGGCAGCTGCGGGATGGCACGAAACGCGTAGTGGTGGGGGCGCGGTCGGCGGTCTTCGCGCCGCTCCCCGACCTCGGCGCGATCGTGGTGGACGAGGAGCACGAGGGGTCTTACAAACAAAGCGAGACGCCCCGCTACCACGCCCGCGAAGTGGCCGTGGTCCGCTGCCGGGCGGCCGGTGCCCTCTGCCTGCTCGGCTCGGCGACGCCTTCGCTGGAGAGCTGGCGGAACGCGCAGACGGGGAAGTACCAACTGCTGGAGCTGCCGGAGCGGGTGGCGGAATTGCCGCTGCCGCCCGTGCGCCTCGTCGATCTGCGTCGCGAGCGCAGCCGGGGCGGGGGCGCGGCGCCGATCCTCGCGCCGCCCCTGCTCGAGGCTATGGCGACGCGGCTGGCACGGGGGGAACAGTGCATCCTGCTGCTCAACCGGAGAGGATTCTCCACTTTCGTGCAGTGCCGCGACTGTGGCGCCGTACGCCAGTGCGGCCGCTGCAACGTTTCTCTCACCCTCCACCGCAGACCGCCGCGGCTGACCTGCCATCACTGCCTCCACGTCGAGCCGGCTCCGGAGCGCTGTTCCGCGTGCGGCTCGGCGGACCTGAACTTCCGCGGCGTCGGAACCGAGCAGGTGGAGCGTACGGTCGGCGAGGCGTTCCCCGCCGCTCGGCTGGCCCGCATGGACGTGGACACCACCTCGGGCAAGTGGTCTCACCACCGCATCCTGGAGCGGGTCGAACGACGCGAGGTGGACATCCTGCTGGGCACGCAGATGATCGCCAAGGGGCTCGACTTCCCCAACGTCACGCTGGTCGGCGTCGTGAACGCGGACGTGGGCATGAACCTGCCCGACTTCCGCGCCACCGAACGCACCTTCCAACTGCTCACCCAGGTCGGCGGCCGGGCCGGCCGCGGTCCCCGCGGGGGCGAGGTGATCATCCAAACGTCGCTGCCCGAACACTACGCCCTGCAAGCGGCGGCTACCCACGACTTCGTCGGCTTCGCCGCCCGCGAGCTCCAGGAACGTCGTACGCCAACGTATCCTCCGCACGCGCGGCTCGTGAACGTGCTCGTCAGCGCCACCGATGAAACGGCGGCCCAGGAAGGGGCACAGCAGGCAGCGGATTGGGTCGGCGGACTGCTCCGCTCGAAGGGATTGTCCGGCGTGGACCTGGTCGGGCCCGCCCCGTGCCCCATCGACCGGCTGCATGGCCGCTGGCGCTGGCACCTGCTGCTACGGGCAGATTCGTCTCGCCTCCTGGGGGAGGTCGCGCGCTTCTTCCGCGACCGCTTCACGATCGCCCCGGGAGCGCACGCCCGCCGGGTGGCGCTCGACCGCGACCCCGTGTCGCTGCTGTGACCGCCCGTGAAGGGGTGCCCGACCCGTGGCCGCACGCGATCCAGTACGCGACCGGGACGCAGGATCGGGAAGAAGCACTGACGGGGATCCTCGGGGAAGCGGGTCGCGCAACGGGGGCTCACAACGCCGCTCTGGTGGATCTGGAGGCGTGGCACCGCCTTGCACACTGGCGCGGTGACGCGGCAACCCTGGCGGTGCTGATCCGCCGCGATGGGCCCCTCGCCGCCATCCTGGCGCGCGAACCCGCCTGGCCCCGCGAGCCCGTGCTGCACGCCCCGGCGGGAGCGGACGGTGGGCTGCTGGTGGTGCCGGTGAGGATGCGGGAGGTGACGAACGCCGCGCTGCTCCTCTTCCTGCGGGAGGAGTGGCCGCCAGCGCCGGAGGTGCGGCACATGGCGATTGCGATGGCGGGACTGCTCGCGCTGACGCTCGATCACCACGCGCAGTACGAGGAGGCGCGCCGGGGGCACCAGGCTCGCGACCACTTTCTCACCGCCCTGCACCACGAGCTGCGCACCCCCGCGACGGCTCTGCTGCTGGACATCGGGACACTCGCGGCGGGGGTACACGGCCCCCTTCCGGAGCGGCTCGACAAGACTCTCTCCCGCGTGGAGCATCACGTCGCCGAGCTCGTCGCGGTCGCCGGCCGCGTGCTCGACCTGGCCGCGCTGGAGGCGGGGGCGCCGCCGGAGTCCGACGACCTCGTCGACCCCCGCGCGCATCTGCTTGAGCTGCTCCGCACAGTGGAGCCGTCGGTCAAGCGCAAGGGGCTCCGGCTCGCCGTCTACGTTCCGCGTTCCCTGCCGCTCCTGCAGACCGATCGTGAGCGTTTCTCCCGCGTGCTGCTCCACCTGCTCTCGAACGCGCTCCGCTATACGGACCAGGGAGGCATCGAGGTCCGGCTGGAGCGCCGCTCGGGAGAAGGGGCGGGGAGACGGGGAGCGGCCCTCGCAGTGCAGATCTCCGACACCGGCAGCGGCATCCCCGCAGAGGAAAGGGAGCGGGTTTTCGAACCCTTTGCCCAGGTAGACGAGGGAGCCCGGACGGTCTCCGACGAGCGCGGCATCGGTCTGGGGCTGCCCCTCGCCCGCAAGCTCGCCCGCTCGCTGGGCGGTGACGTGCGAGTGGAGAGCTCGTCCCCGACCGGGACGACGGTGAGCTTTCTCCTGCCGTACCGGCAGCCCTCCGGATGAACAAACGGGGTGACTCCGGCGTACCAGCTTCCGTTCACCCCCCACCGAGCCGCGCGCCATGGGTTGTCTCGCTCTGAACGCCTCCTTCGAGCCGCTGACCATCGTCCCGGTGCAGCGGGCGCTCCGCCTGGTCATCGACCGCAAGGCAGAGGTTCTGGAGGTGGACTCGAGCCGCGTCTTCCGCTCCGAGCGGGAACGCATCGCCTGCCCGGTGGTGATCCGACTGGTGCGCTTCATCCACGTCCCGCGTCGCTTCCGCCGCCAGGTCACCAACACCTTTCTGTTCGCGCGCGACCGGTACGCCTGCCAGTACTGCGGACGCCACCGCTACGAGCTGCGGGGACGGGAGTTCCTCACCCGCGATCACGTGGTGCCGATCTCCCGCGGGGGTGACAACGCCTGGACCAACGTCGTGGCCGCCTGCTCACCGTGCAACAACCGCAAGGCCAACCGGCTGCCGGGAGAGTGCAGCATGCACCTGCTGCATGCGCCGCGGGAGCCGAATTACGTGGAGCTGGTCTGGGCCGTCCGCAGGGTGACTCCCGTGCAGGCGAAGTACATCGCCATGTTCTACGGCGAAGAAGTGCTCGCCGCGCTGCAGCGTCAGGACGAAGGTGGAACCATCACGCTTTCCTGAAAGAGTCCCCCGGGGGCTTGCGTCGCTCCCGTTCCATCGTATGTTCCGTTAGGGTCGTCGAAACGAGCGGCTGGCGGAAGTCTCCCCGGCTGATCCCGCCGCCGTCCGTTTTCCTGCTTCCGTAGTCCATTCCCGCGGCTGCGCGCGCCGAGCTCCCCTCGCCGACGCCGGCCGTTCCACCCCGCCTCCGGGAGGCAGCCATGCAGTCGCTGCAACGTTCGTCCGCATTTCCTCACACCAGCCGCAGATTCCTCGCGCTGCTCGCCGCGCTGGCTTCGGCCGTGATCCTGCTTCCACCTCCCCTGGCGGCCCAGGAGGGAACGGTGAGCGGAGTCGTCGTCGAAGAGGGGACGGAACGTCCCCTCGCGAGCGCCCGCGTGAGCGTCCCCGGCACCGGGAACGCCTCCGTCACCGACGCGGCCGGCCGCTTCCGGATCGGCGGCTTGACGCCACCGTCCGCTCGGCTGGAAATCGCGCGCATCGGGTACGCGTCGGTGACGCGGACCGTGACCGTGGGAGCCGCCGACGTGCGCATCGCGCTGTCTCCATCCGCGGTGGCGCTGGACGCGCTCGTCGTCACCGGCACCGCCGGCCGCACCGAGCGGCGGGCGGTCGGCAACGCGGTGACGCAGATCGACGCGGCGCAGGTGGTGCGCACCGCGCCCGTGAACAACCTCCAGGATCTGGTCAACGGCCGCTCTCCAGGCGTGGTGATCATGCCGGGAACGGGCGTCGTGGGAGGCGGAGCACGCATCCGCGTCCGCGGTGTTTCCAGCCTCTCTCTTTCCAACGAGCCGCTCCTCTACGTCGACGGCGTGCGGGTCAACAACGCGCAGGGTACCGGCCCCACCACCCAGGGCTTCGGGTCCAGCATAGTCTCGCGCATCAACGACTTCAACCCGGAAGACATCGAGAGCATCGAGATCATCAAGGGTCCCGCTGCCTCCACCCTGTACGGCACGGAAGCCGCCAACGGGGTGATCCAGATCATCACCAAGAAAGGGGCGCAGGGGAGTCCGCAGTTCAACCTGACGGTTCGCCAGGGAGCGAACTGGCTCGCGAATCCCGAAGGGCGTCTCTACACCAACTGGGGGCCCGATGCGCGCACGGGTGAGATCGTGCCGATCGACATCTACGAGCTGGAAAAGTCCGGAGCCAACACCGAGGACGGGGTGGGCCGGGACATCTTCCAGACGGGGCATCTGCAGGAGTACACGCTAAACGTTTCCGGCGGCAACGAAATCGCCCGCTATTACGTGGCCGGCAGCTGGGAGAACAACAACGGCATCGAGCCCAACAACGAGCTGGACCAGTACAGCGGGCGCGTGAACGTATCCGTCGCGCCGCACCACACCCTCGATCTCACGGCCAGCGCGGGATACGTGAAGGGGCGCACCGATCTGAGCATCGAGTCGGGCGGAGGAGGGATCACCTGGACTACGTTCTTCGCGAGCCCCACCAAGCTCTACAACGAGGACGGCACGCTCAACTTCCGCCGGGGCTTCTGGAGCGGAACTCCGGAAGCATACTACCGGCACTACCAGGACTGGCAGGATATCAACCGCTTCACCGGCGGCCTGCAGGTGAACCACCGGCCTACGGAGTGGCTCAGCCAGCGGCTGGCGATCGGGACCGACCAGACCCGGCAGGCCAACGTGGAGCTCGTCGAGCGCAACGACGACCTGCGGCAGTTCTTCGGATCGGAGACCCAGGGCTACCGTGACCAGACGACGCGGGACGTCACCTACAATACCGTGGATTACAGCATCACCGCCGAGGCGACGCCACGCGAGGGGCTCACCGCCGCTACCTCCTTCGGGGCGCAGTATTACGGAACGTACGACGAGTTCGTGAGCGCGTTCGGGCGCGACTTTCCCGCGCCCGGCCTGAAATCCGTCAGCGCCACTACCCAGGACAGGACCGGGAGCGAGAGCTACGTCGAGAACAAGACCTTTGGCGTCTTCGTCCAGGAGCAGCTCGGCTGGCGCGATCGGATCTTTCTGACCGGGGCGGTGCGGGCGGACGACAACAGCGCCTTCGGTGAGGACTTCGATCTGGTCTATTATCCGAAGCTGAGCGCGACCTGGGTGCTCAGTGAGGAGCCGTTCCTGAACCTCCCCTGGCTCGACGCGCTGAAGCTGCGCGCGGCGTACGGACAGTCCGGACAGCAGCCGGAGACCTTTTCCGCGCTGCGCTACTACCTCGGCGTCGCGGGACCCAACGGTCAGAGCGCGGTCACTCCCGGCGCGGTCGGCAACGCCGACCTCGGCCCCGAACGGAGCAAGGAGATCGAACTCGGCTTCGATGCGTCGTTGCTGAACGACCGGGCGGGGCTGGAGCTCACGTTCTACAACAACAACACGGAAGATGCGATTCTGTTGCGCGACCTGCCGCCGTCGAGTGGCTTCTCAGGATCGCAGTTTTTCAATGCCGGTGAAATCCGCAACCGGGGGGTCGAATTGCTGGCCCGCGGACGTCCGCTGGCCCTGCCCAAGGTGACGTGGGACCTCACCTTCACCCTCGCCACCAACTCCAACGAGGTGCTTTCCCTCGGCGATCCGGACCTGGAGTTCGTTTCCGCCGGGAGGTACCTGCAGCACCGGGTGGGCTTCCCAGTGGGCTCCTGGTTCGAACGCAAGCTGGTGAGCGCCGAGCTGGACGCGGAGGGGAACGTCATCGAGGAGTCGCTGCTCTGCGACAACGACTCCGGCGGGACCGTGGCATGCGCCGACGCCCCGCGTGTCTTCCTGGGCCGCAACACGCCGAAGTACGAGGGTGCGGTGAACACCACCCTTACGCTCTTCGATCGCCTGGCGTTGCGTGGCCTGGTGGACTTCAAGACCGGGCAGTCGAAGCTGGACGGGAACCGCCGGGTGCGCTGCTGGTTCTTCGGGCTTTGCCGGGAGAACTACTTCCCTCTCGAGTTCGATCCCGTGCAGGTCGCCGGCAGCGAGGAGGGCATCGTATCGGATCTGATCGAGGACGCCAGCTTCACCAAGCTGCGCGAGCTGTCGGCCACCTACACCGTGCCCGACACATGGGCGAACCGGATCGGCGCCGCCCGGGCGACGATCACGGTGGCCGGGAGGAACCTCTACACCTGGACCGATTATCCCGGTCTCGAGCCGGAAGCGATGTTCC
>JBPCJG010000111.1:0-8727 GCA_051005515.1 Longimicrobiaceae bacterium | reverse complement strand
GCCGCTCGCCGCCCGTGCAGCAGGGGCTGCTCCGTGCGGGCTTCACCGGCGGGTGGCTCGGTGCGGAAACGCCGGCCGCGTGATCGTCGCCTGCAACGTGGACGTGCAGCGCGGATCCGAGGGATGGTCCGAGCGCGTCCGGCGCGTCTACGACCGCGTGGCGGGCCGGTACGACCTTGCCGCCCTCGGCTTCCGGCTGCTCGGCTTCCGCTACGACGCCTACCTGCGCCGTACGGCGGAAGCCCTCGCAGTGCGGCCGGGACAGACGGTCGTGGACCTCGGCTGCGGGACGGGGAAGAATCTACCTGCCCTGGCCGAGGCCGTCGGCCCCGGAGGGCGTGTCGTCGGCGTGGATATCTCGGTGGCCATGCTGGAGCGGGCGCGGGCGCGCCTCGCGCGGAAAGGCCTGAGGAACGTCGAGCTGGTCGAGGCCGACGCCGCCACGTTTGGGTTGCCGACGGGGACGGAACGGGTGCTCGCCACCTTCTCGCTCAGCATGATGCCGGACCCCGAACGGGTGATCGAACAGTCGTCCGTGCCCTTCCCCCGCAGGGTCGCTTCACCGTGCTCGATTTCCGCATCCCCCCGTCGTGGTCCGGCCCGATCCGCCAGGCAGCCCTGGGCCTCACGTCCCCCCTCGGGGAGACGCGGGCGATGGCCGAGCGCCGCCTCCGCCCGCTGTTGCGCCGGCACGTCACCATCGACACCGACGTGCCCGTGTACGTCGGCGCGGGGTACCTCGGTGCCGGAACGCCCCGTATTCGGTCGGCGCCGAGCTGATGGTGCTCGAACGGGGGGACGGATGGTGGCGGTTGCGGCGGTCAGGCTGCGGCTTCCCGCAATCTGCCTCAGCGGTTATATTTCCCAGCCGGTCAACCCGTTCCGCCGCCTTCATCACCAGCGCCGCCAACGGTTGCAATCGAGTCCGTGACATCTTCGAAGAAACTCGGGGCGCTGCGCCTCCAGGACACCGTTCGCCTTTCGGCCGAAGGTCTCGCCAAGGTGCTCGGCGATCTCGAGGCGCGCGTGCTGCGCGAGGTGTGGGCGATCGGCGAACCGGCGTCTGCGCGGGCGATCCACGAGCGGGTGGTGCGGGAGCACGAGGTGGCGCTGCTCACGGTCGTCACGGTGCTGAACAAGCTGGTCGCGAAAAAGGTGCTGCGCCGCCGGAAACGGGACGGGCTGCTGCACTATTCGCCACTGCTCGATGAGGAGGAGTTCCGCGCTCGGGTGTCGCGGCGCATGATGGAGGGCATCCTTTCCTTCGGCCCCGACGCCGTAGCGGCATCGTTCGTGGACGTGCTCGCCGAACACGACCCGGACCGCCTGCTGGAGCTGCAGCGACTGATCCGCGAGCGCCTCCGATCGGCAGATGATTGAGACTTCCCGGCGCCCGAAGCACCTGCAGGCGGCGCTCGCTTCCAGGGAGCAGCGCCACCGCAGGGCGGTGCTGGTCGCGATCGCCGCGCTGCTGGTCCTGTCGATAAGCCCGATCTTCGGCCACCACATCGGGAGCGGCACGGACGCGCTCTTCGGTGGCCGCGACCATCTCGGTGCTCTCTGCCTGATCGCGCTGCACCACCTGCTCGAGCCGGTCCATCGCGGCTTTCATCTGCTGCTGCTGGCGGGGGTCGGGTACGCCCTTTGGAATCGCGCCCGCGCCTGGGCGTCGCTGCGGCGCGTGCTGTCGCCGCTCGCCGCCGCGCCGCCGCGGCCGGGGGACCCGTTCCACCGGGCGGCTTCCGACGCGGGGATCGAGCCGTCGCGCGTCCAGGTCGTCGGCGGGCTGCCCACACCCGCCTTTACGGCGGGTTGGCTCCGCCCGCGCGTCTTCGTCGCGCGCGAGCTGGGTGCGCATCTCACCCTGGCAGAGCTGACGGCTGTGCTGGCACACGAGGCATCGCACGTCGCGCGGCGAGACCCGCTGCGGCTCTCGCTGCTTCGCTTCCTGACGCACACGCTCTTCTGGATCCCCGCGCTTCGATCTCTGGCGGACGACGTCGCCGACGAAGCCGAGCTTCGCGCCGACGACCGAGCGGCAGGCGACGAGCCGCTCGTGCTCGCCGCCGCGATCCTCAACCTCGCCGGCTGGTCCCATCCGCGGCCCGCGCTTCCCGCTACGGCGGCTTTCGACGAGCGCGGTCTGGTCGAGCGCCGCGTCCGGAGGTTGGCCGGTGAGCCGACCCCGCCTCCGACGCGGCTCACCCGCCGATCCCTCCTCGGCGCGCTGGCGGCGCTGACGCTGGTGTGGGTCGCCGGCACCGCCGTCGCCCACCCCCTCCCAGCCGGGGCGGGCAGCCACGCCGACCACTGCGAGCATCCCGGCACGGCTCCCGTCGTCCACCTGTTCTGCGGGCGGACCCCGCTGTCGCTTTCCGTCGCCGCCTGCCCGCACGCCCGGGGCAACTGATCGCCCGGGAACCGCTGCGGGCCGAAATGGTATTTTAATCTCCATAAACTAGTCGGCCGTGGCAGGCCGCGTTTCCCCCTTCTCGTTCCGTTGTCACCGATGCCGTCGTTCGATCGCCGTTCGTCGAAGCGCCTGCTGGTTTCTTTCTTTTTCGCGGCGGCGTTGCTCTCCGCCAGCGGCTCCACGAGTCTGGCCGCGCAAACCGACTACTACAACCTCGACGCCGGCCGACCGGTGCTGATCGAGGACGCGTACCCGACGGAGCGGTACGCCTTCGAGCTGCAGCTCGCCCCTCTGCGCCTCGAGCGCGAGAGCGGCGGCGTCTACCACTGGGGAGTGGAGCCGGAGATCGCCTACGGCATCCTGCCGCGGACGCAGGTGGAGGTGGGCGTGCCGGTCGTGTTCCGGGACGTCGGAGGCGACGGCGAGCTGGGAGTCGCGGGGATCGACCTTGCCGTGCTCCACAACCTGAACGTCGAAACCTCCGGCCTGCCCGCCTTCGGGATCGCCGCCGACGTGCTCCTCCCGGTCGGGGAGTTCGCTCCCGCTCGGGTGTATCCGTCGCTCAAAGGGATCGTGACCCGAACCTTCGGCTTCGCCCGCTTTCACGTCAATGGACAGGTGACGTTCGGTCCGGACGCCGACCCGCTGCGGGACGTGCAGCCGTTGCCGGCGGCGGACGACATCGCCGTCGCGGCGCCCGAGGATCCGCACCTGGAGGAAGTGTCCCGCTGGCTGGCTGGCGTCGCGGTGGACAGGACCCTGCCGCTGAAGTCCATGCTCCTGATCGCCGACGTTTACGCCCGCCAGCCGCTCGTGGAGGACGACGACGTGGAATGGAACGTCGGGGCGGGAGTGCGTTACCAACTCAGCCCCCGCCTCGCTATCGACGGCGGCGTCGGGCGCCGGCTCACCGGCGACCCCGGCTGGTTCGTGACCTTCGGGACCGCGTACGCCTTTGCGATCCGGTCGTTGATGCCGGGGGGATGAGAAAGTACGCAGTACGCGGTACGCAATCTCCCCCTCTCCCAAATTTGGGAGAGGGGGTCGGGGGGTGAGGGCCTCCGCAGGGACTCTTCCAACGCTTCCATGAGCAGAACGAGAATCGCGAGCACCATGAACAGAATCCAAATCCTGCCGCGCGGCGGATTCGTCGCCACCGTCGTTGCCGCCGGCACCTTGGTGGCGCCCGCCGCGGCGCAGTGGTCCACCGGCTACGAGCAGACCTATCTCCCCGCCGGCCACAACTGGGAGTTCCGCGACAACTACGCCGGGGCCGACCGCCTCTTCAACGCCTTCGACTACGGGCACGCCATCCTCTACGAGGTGCTGTACACGAAGCCCAACGCCCCCGCGAGCGTGCTGGAGGAGGACCGCTTCGACTTCCTCACCCGCAAGCTCCTCGTCAACCCGCCCCGTGTGCCGCTGGAGGAGGGTGCGATCGAGGTGGCGTACGCGAAGCTGGTGCCCGAGGCGAAGCTGATGTTCGACTGGGCGCACATCCTCCACCGGCAGATCTACGACGTCTGGGCCGACGAATCGCTGTCTCCGCCAGAGAAAGACGCCGAGATCGCCGAGATCGTGCGCTACTACAAGTCGCGCCCGGACCTCGCCTTCAGCTCCGTCCCCAAGAGCATGGACGCGATGGACGGCCACTTCTACTCGCTCGCCTTCCGCGAAAAGTATCCGAAGTTCAACGGTTTGATCTGGGCGTACCACTGGCTCCAGGTGGGCCTCTACGAGCCGCTCATGGTCGGCAGCGATCTGCCGGAGCGGAAGGCGCTGGTCGACGCGACGGTAGGGCGCTTCTGGCAGATGGTCAGCGACGCTCCCGAGAACATGCCGTACCTGATGCCGATGACGGCCGGGGTCGCGCCGGAGTTCGCGAAACGCTATCCGGAGGCCGGTGCCATTTTCGACAACCTGCACATGATGCACGACGTGGTCTCCGACATCCTCGTTTCGCCGGAAGTCCCGCGGGAGCGCAAGCGAGCGGAGATCCTGGCGGCCGCGGCGATGTTCCGCGACGACACCACCTACGCCATCTCGCGCGAGGAGTGGCTCGGGATGGGGGAGATGATGGGCCTGGAGAACATGGGCGGTCGGGCGGTGGGTTTCCTCGCCGCGCTTCCCACGCCCACCGTCGCCCGCGGCATGTCGATGGCGGGCATGCAGCACGGGGGGATGCGGGGGATGGAGGGCATGCAGCACGGAGGCATGGAGATGGGGGGCGAGCAGCCGCGCGGAAAGGGTATGGATCACGGCGCGACGGAGCAGGCCGAGCACGGCACGGCGATGCACGAGCTGCACACGCGCATGATGCGAGATGCGGTGATCCGGGAGCGCATCATGGCCGACCCCGAGCTGCGCCGCCTGATGCAGCGGATGATGGAGGAGATGTCCGAAGCAGAACACCAGGAAACGGGAAAGCCCGCGGAGTCTCCTCGCCACGACCATTCGCAGCAGAACTGAGCCACGTTCAACCCTTCTGTCACATGACTGCTTCTTCCCGGCACATACTCCTCGCCCTCCTGCTCCCGCTCCTCGCCGTCGCCGCTTCGTGCTCGGAAGCGGACGGTGGCGCACCACCGCCGACCTCTGAAGCGACGCCGATCGCCTCGGCTACGGAGATCACGGTGTACAAGACGCCTACCTGCGGCTGCTGCCAGAAGTGGGTCGAGCACCTGCGGGAGAACGGCTTCCGCGTCGCCGTGGTCGATCGGCCGGACCTCACCTCGATCAAGACTGAGCGCGGCGTCCCGCAGCCGCTCCGCTCCTGTCACACCGGCGTGGTGGACGGCTACACCATCGAAGGCCACGTCCCCGCGGAGACCATCCGCCGGCTGCTTGCCGAGCGCCCGAACGTCGAGGGGATCGCGGTGCCGGGGATGCCGGTCGGCTCGCCGGGGATGGAGGGACCGAACCCGCAGCCGTACGAGGTCTACACCTTTGACGAGAGCGGCCCCGTCGGGTTGTACGAGGCGCGCTGAGGCGGTTCCACCCGGACCGCCACTGCTCCTCCCGCACCTGGACCCCGCACCCGGACGGTTGACATATCAACGTTCGCTGATGTATAGTTCCGTATGAGCGCCGTAGCCACTGCCGTCGAGCCCGCCCGCGCCTTCCGCGCCCTCGCCGACCCCAAGCGGCTCCGCATCCTGGAGCTGCTGCGGGGCGGCGAGCGCTGCGTCTGCGAGCTCACCGACGCCATGGACGCGGGCCAGTCGCTGCTCTCCTTCCATCTGAAGACGCTGAAGGATGCGGGACTCGTCAGCGATCGGCGGCAGGGGCGCTGGGCGTACTACTCGGTCGAACCGGACGTGCTGGAGGAGCTGGAGGACTTGCTGGCTGGGATCCGCACGGCGGGGACGGAGGCGGTCGGACAATGCTGTAGCTGAGTTTTTTTGGCCTGAAGGATCAACCATTCTTGATGAACAGGAGACGCCGATGAACACGAACGAGATCCGGGACACCGTCCGCGCGAGGTACGGAGAAGCCGCGCTGCGCGTACGGGGCGGGGAGCGGACCGGTTGCTGCGGTACCGCGGAGGTGGGCGGCTGCTGCGACCCGATCACCGCGAACCTGTACAGCGACGGCGAGCTGGCGGGGGTGCCGGAGGACGCGGCCCTCGCCTCGCTCGGCTGCGGCAACCCCACCGCGTTGGCGGAGCTGCGCGAGGGGGAGACGGTGCTGGATCTCGGCTCCGGCGGCGGCATCGACGTGCTGCTCTCGGCCCGCCGTGTCGGTCCGGCCGGCAAGGCGTACGGGCTCGACATGACTGACGAGATGCTGGCGCTCGCCCGCGAGAACCAGCATCTCGCGGGGGTCGAAAACGTCGAGTTCCTGAAGGGGGAGATCGAGAGCATCCCGCTCCCCGACGCCTCCGTGGACGTGGTGATCTCGAACTGTGTCATCAACCTTTCCGCCGACAAGCCGCGGGTGCTCGCGGAGGCGTACCGGGTGCTCCGGCCGGGAGGCCGCTTCGCCGTCTCCGACGTCGTGGTCCGCGGCCCGGTACCGAAGCGGGTCCGCCGCAGCGTCGAGCTCTGGATCGGCTGCGTCGCGGGGGCGCTGGAAGAGGGCGAGTACCGGCGGATGCTGCACGAGGCGGGGTTCGCGGAGGTCGAGATCGAGCCGACCCGCGTCTACCGTGCGGAGGACGCCCGCGACTTCCTCGCAGAGGCAGGGCTCGACGCGGAGGCGCTGGGGCCGGAAATCGACGGCCGCTTCATGGCGGCGTTCGTCCGCGCTACCAAGCCGCTCTGAAGCGGCGTGCGCTACGCGCTGATCTCCGACATACACTCCAACCTGCCGGCGCTGGAGGCGACTCTCGAAGCCATCGACCGCCGCTCGGCGGACGCGGTCTACCACCTCGGTGATCTGGTGGGCTACGCCCCCTGGCCGAACGAAACCGTGGAGCTGCTCCGCGAACGGGGCATTGCCGGCGTCGCCGGCAACTACGACTCCACCGTGGCGACCCGCTACCAGCATTGCGGCTGCCGCTACGAGGACCCGCGGCAGGAGGAATTGTCGCACCTCTCGTACGCGTGGACGCGGGAGCACGTCGACGGGGAGACGCGGCGCTTTCTTGCCGCTCTGCCGTTCCGCCTCGACGTGCGTCCGGGCGGAGGGCATACCCCCGGTCCCACGCTGATCCTCGTGCACGGTACGCCGACGCTGAACACCCTCTACTGGACGGAAGATCGCTCGGATGCGTTCTGCCTGAAGATGGCCGAACGGGCGGGAGCGCGCGCGGGGGACGTGCTCTGCTTCGGCCATACGCACCTGCCGTGGACGCGGGAGCTGGAGGGAATCCACTTCGTCAACACCGGCTCGGTAGGCAGACCCAAGGATGGCGGCTGGCGCGCGGGCTTCGTCGTCCTCGACCTGACCATGGATCAACCTGCCGTGGAGTTCGTCCGCGTCGAGTACGACCTCGAGCGGGCGATGGAGGGGATCCGCCGCAGCGGGTTACCCGACGACTTCGCCGCTTACCTGGCGACCGGAGGCAAGCCGGTGCCGGCACCGGATTCGCGATGAGGACCCGGGGGCGCAGGATGGTGGCGGAAGGGATCGGCACCTTTTTTCTCGTGCTGATCGGACCGGGCGCGGTGATGGTGGACGCGGCGAGCGGAGGAGCGATCGGCCACGCCGGGGTCGCTCTGGCGTTCGCCTTCGTGGTGCTGGCGATGATCTACGCGATCGGGCACATCTCGGGGGCCCACATCAACCCCGCCGTGACGGTCGGCTTCTGGTCGGCGGGACACTTTCCGCGGCGCGACGTTCCCGGCTACGTGTTCGCGCAGTCCGCCGGCGGAATCGGGGCCGCCGTCGTTCTGCGCGCGATCCTCGGCTCGGTCGCGAACGGCGGAGCCACCGTCCCGTCCGTCCGCCTCCCGGCGGCGTTCGCTCTCGAGTGGCTGCTTTCCTTCGCGCTGATGTTCGTGATCATGGCGGTGGCCACGGACCAACGCGTCGTCGGCGGCTTCGCGGGGATCGCCGTCGGCCTCACCGTCGGCTTCGGCGCCATGATGGGTGGACCCCTCACGGGCGCGTCGATGAACCCAGCGCGGTCTCTCGGTCCGGCTCTGGCCGCTGGGGTATGGCAGAGCCACTGGCTCTACTGGCTCGCGCCCCTCACCGCCGCGGTCGCGGCTGCGTGGACGTACGAATGGCTGCGTGTCGCAGATGCGCCGGCGGTGCCGAGGGGGGTGGCGCTGGGAGTGGAAGGTCCTCTGGAGGTTGCGGACACGCCGTGAGCCGCATCGACGCCCTGTCGCCGTGCAGCACCACTTGCACGCGGCACCAGGGTAGCTGATCTTTTCGGATCCCCTCATCCTCCCGCTTGCTATGGCGCGCTCTTCCACTCCCCGTCACGCGGCCCACGTCGATGCCGACCTGCAGGACGACGCGCTCACGCGGCTGCGCCGCATCGAGGGGCAGGTCCGCGGGCTGCAGCGGATGGTCGAGGAGCAGCGCTACTGCGCCGACATCCTCACGCAGATCTCCTCGGTGCACGAGGCGCTCCGTTCGGTAGGCAAGCTGGTGATGCGCAACCATCTCCAGCACTGCATCACGGACGCTCTCCGCTCCGGGGAAGCGGACGACGCGGAGCGGGTGTACCAGGAGGTTCTGGATCTGATGTACAAGCACGCACGTTGAGTCCAACGCCCGGCACTCGCCGCGGGGCCGGCCCGGATCGTGCATACCCCAAGGGGGTACCCCTTACCCGGTCTCCCCCGAAAGGAGCAACACCATGGCAGCCGTTCAGAATACCGTTTCCGCGATGCTCGAAACCCACCCCAGCGAACCGTGGA
>JBPCJG010000110.1:0-4581 GCA_051005515.1 Longimicrobiaceae bacterium | reverse complement strand
GCGAAGAAGTCGGTCAGCGCCGGCCAGAACTCGGGCGCTGCCATCTCGGCCGTGGCGTGGTCGTCGTCCAGCGCCCGCTCGTGCAGGAGGCGGTGCAGCGGCTCGCCCATGCCGTATCCCGCCTGCCTGAGCAGCTCGGCGGAGTTGGCGGGGGCGAGGTTCGAGGTGAGGGTCCGGGAGAGCTCCGCGAGAAGCTCCGCGGGGAAGGAGGCGATCTGCGGCGCGTCGGAAGCTGGCATGTCGGGATGCGAGAAGGGGATGGAAAGGGAAGAGAACGGCGTCAGGAGGTCGGCGCAGGGTCACCGTCGCCCGCAGGTTGCGGCTCCTCGGCAGCGAGGCGCGCGAGCAGATCCTCCTCCGACAGAACCGGTACACCGAGATCGCGGGCGCGTGCGAGCTTGGAGCCCGCTTCGTCGCCGGCTACCAGGTAATCGGTCCTGCCGGTGACCGTCCCGGTGACGCGCCCGCCCGCGTCCGTGATCAGCGCGACCGCGGCAGCGCGGGTGAGCGTCGGCAGGGTGCCGGTGATGACGAAGGCGAGCCCCTGCAGCGGCCCGGACGGTGGCGCCCCGCCGGCGTGGGTCAGCTCGACGCCCGCTGCCTCGAGTTTTTCGATGGTGTGGCGGTTGTGGGGCTCCGCCAGAAATACGGTGAGCGCTTCGGCCGTGGTCGCGCCGATGCCGTGGAGCGCGGCCAGCTCCTCCGCCGTGGCCTCCCGCAGCCGCTGCATGCTGCCCATCTCCCGCGCCAGGATCTCCGCGGCCGTGGCACCCACGTGGCGCACGCCCAAGCCGAAGAGCACCCGGGCGAGGCCGCGGTCGCGCGACGCTGCGATGGCGTCCACGAGGTTCTTCGCCGAAAGCTCGGCGAAGCCGTCGAGCTGCAGCAGGTCGTCGGTCGTGAGCGCGTAGAGGTCGGCCACGTCGTGCACCAGACCGCGTTCGAGGAGCTGTCGCGCCGTGCGCTCCCCCAGACCGGCGATATCCATCGCCCCGCGGCTGACGAAGTGCACCAGACCCCAGAAGATGCGGTCCGGGCAGGCGCCGTTGGGGCAGTACGTCATCACCTCCGCGGCCGGACGCTCGACGGGTGTATCACACGCCGGGCAGCGATCGGGCATGCGGAACGGCTCGCCCCGCGCCTCGCCTTCCTCCAGCCTCGGTCCCACCACCTGGGGGATGACGTCGCCGGCCCGCTTCACCAGCACCCGCTCGCCGACGCGGATGTCCTTGCGGCGCACGTCCTCCTCGTTGTGCAGCGTCGCCAGCTTGACCGTGGTGCCGCCGATCTCGACCGGCTCCAGCACCGCGTAGGGATTCAGCGCCCCCGTGCGCCCCACGTTGATGCCGATGTCGAGCAGCCGGGTGACCGCCTCGTCCGGCGCGAACTTGTACGCCAGCGCCCAGCGCGGCTCGCGGCCGCCGACCACCCCCAGCTCGGCGTGCAGCGCGAGCGGCTCCACCTTGACCACCACGCCGTCGATCTCGTAGTCCAGAGCGGCGCGCGCCACCTCCATCTCCCGTACGGTTTCCAGCACCGCTTGCAGCGAATTGGAGCGTCGGCGCAGCGGGTTCACGGGCAGCCCCCAAGCGGCGAGCAGCTCCAGCGTCTCGCTCTGCGTGCTGGCGGGGACGTCCGTCCCCCCCGGCACTTCCAGCGCGTACGCGAAGAAGCGGAGCGGCCGCTCCGCCGTCACGGAAGGGTCGAGCTGCCGGAGCGATCCGGCGGCGGCGTTGCGCGGGTTGGCGAAGGTGGCGAGCCCCGCCTCCGCCCGGCGCCGGTTGAGCGCCTCGAAGCCGGCGAGGGAGAAGTACACCTCCCCCCGCACCTCCAGCAGCTCGGGCACCTCGGCGATCTCGTCGAGGAGTCGCAGGGGGATGCCGCGGATGGTGCGCAGGTTGCCGGTCACTTCTTCGCCGATGGTGCCGTTGCCGCGAGTCGCGCCCCGCACGAGAGTTCCCCGTTCACGGGTGAGGGCGACGGCGCGGCCGTCGATATTGGGCTCGCAGAGGTAGCGGGTGGTAGCCACCTCGCCCGCGATGCGGGTGTTACGCTCGGCCCAGGCGCGCATCTCCGCTTCGTCGAAGGCGTTGTCGAGCGAGAGCATGGGCGCCAGGTGCCGCGTCTTTTCCAGCCGGCTCGCCGGCTCCGCCCCCACGCGCAGCGTCGGGGAATCGGGGGTGCGCAACCCGGGGTGCTGCCGCTCCAGCTCGCGCAGCTCACGGAAGCGCTGGTCGAATTCCGCGTCGCTGAGGGTGGGTGCGTCGAGCACGTAGTACGCGTGGTTCGCCGCGTTCAGGGCGTCGCACAGCTCCGCCGCCCGCGCGCGGGCGGCGGAGACGTCCGGCTGCGTCAATCCTCCGGCGGGAGCTCCGAGGCCCGGACCACCCGGTTGCGGCCCCCCTCCTTCGCGGCGTACAGGGCATCGTCGGCGCGCTTCAGCAGATCCTGCGGCGTATCGGCGCTTCCCCCGCTCTCGCAAGCGGCGACGCCGCACGAGACCGTCATCCTCACGAGCGTCTCCCCGTCCCGGTACTCGTGACCCTCCACGCGGGTCCGGATGCGCTCGGCGAAGTTCGCGGCCGCCTGCTCGTCGGTCTCCGGCAGGATCGCGATGAACTCCTCGCCGCCGTAGCGGCCCGGCATGTCGATCTCCCGCGCGGTGTCGCGGATCATGCCCGCGGTTTCGTGCAGGATCACGTCGCCGGTAGGGTGGCCGTGGGTGTCGTTCACCTGCTTGAAGTGGTCCAGGTCCATCATCACCACCGCGATCGATTCGCCGGTCCGCGCCGAGCGCTCGAACTCCTCCTCGAGCAGCTCGTGGATGTGCCGGTGGTTGAAGAGCTCCGTCAGCCCGTCGGTGATGGACAGCTTGACGAGCTGCTTGTTGGCTTCCTCGAGCTCTGCGTTGCTCTCGTCGAGCTGGTCCTGCAGCCGGTTGATGCGCAGCATCGAGCGGACGCGCGCTTCGAGCTCCGGGAAGTTGACCGGCTTGGTGAGGTAGTCGTCGGCGCCTTCGTCCAGACCCTCGACCTTGTCCTCGGTCGAGTCCCGCGCGGTCACCAGGATGATGGGGATGAAGGGGAGCGACTCGTCGTTCTTGACCCGCCGCGATACTTCATACCCGTCCATCACCGGCATCATCACGTCGCAAAGGATCAGGTGCGGCTGCAGCGCCCGGACCTGTTCCAGTGCCTCTTCGCCGTTGGTGGCGCGGCCCACCTCGTAGCCCCGGCTGCTCAGGCGGGCTTCGATGATCTCGATGTTGTCCTCGTTGTCGTCGACCACGAGGATGCGAGGCAGCTCGTCGCCAACCCGTGGCGGGGGCTGGTTCAAGCCGTCGCCTCCCTGCCCGCGCCGATGAACTTCTCGACTTCCGCGACCACGCGCCGCGGCTCGCACGGCTTGGCCAGGTAGCCGTCGCACCCGACCTCACTCGCCTTGGCCCGGTCCGTCGCGAGCGCGTGGGCGGTGAGGGCGATGATGGGGATCTCCGCCGTTTCGGGGTCGGCCTTGAGCATGCGGGTCGCTTCCCACCCGTCGATCAGGGGGATGGAAATGTCCATCAGGATCAGATCGGGATCTTCTTCGCGCGCCATGCGCACGCCGTCCTCGCCGTTGCGCGCCTCGCGAACGTCGTAGCCGAAGTGCTCGAGAATGGTGCGGTAAACGGTCCGGTTGTCCTCGTTGTCCTCCACCAGGAGCACGGTCTTCTGGGGCTCGGCCATCCGCCACCTCCAAGGTCGGTTGCTGAAGGAACGCACGAATGTACCGGGCGTGTGAGCGGCGCCGCAAGCGTGGCGCGCGCAGCGGCTTTCCCACGGACGGTGGCATGGCCGTTGCGCCTTGCGTTACCCTCTCCCTTCCCGCCACCTCCACTCCGGGCAACGATGTACTACGACGACCAGGGCCGGCGCTACAATCTGCTCAGCGGCTTTGTCTTCGGCGCGCTGCTGGGCGCGGGCGTCAGCCTGCTCCTGCCGCGCAGGCAGCGTAGCACGCCGCTGCGCCGGGCGCGCAGCCAGGCCGACTCGTGGGCGCGGGAAGCGGCCGGGCGGGCCGGTCGGACGGGAGAGCGCGCCCGCGAAACGCTGGCGGAAGCGGTGCGGCGGGGCGCGGCCAGGGCTCGCGTCTGACTCGGGCGAAAGTGACGCCGCCAGCCGTGGTACCGGCGTCCCGGGCGGCAGGGGGACTGGGCGACTTCTACCGCGAACACTTCGGGGAGCGGCGTTTCATCGTGGTCTCCAACCGCGAGCCGTACGAACACCGCTGGTCCGACGAGATGGGTGAGGTGCAGGTGCGTCGCCCCGCCGGCGGCCTCACCTCGGCTCTGGATCCACTGATGCAGACGCTGGGCGGGACGTGGGTGGCGTGGGGGAGCGGCGAAGCCGACGCCACCGCAGTGGACGCGGACCACCGCGTCGGCGTACCGCCAGAGGATCCCCGCTACACGCTGCGGCGGGTCTGGCTGACACACCACGACATCCACCGCTACTATCTCGGGTTCTCGAACCAGTTCCTCTGGCCGCTCTGCCACCTGCGGCCCGACCTGACCCGCGTCCGCTCGCGCTACTGGGAGCG
>JBPCJG010000109.1:0-3266 GCA_051005515.1 Longimicrobiaceae bacterium | reverse complement strand
ATTTGCGCCGGAGCCAGTACCCCGCCGCACCCGGCCAAGGTGACGCCAGACTGGCGATCAACTCGTGCTTCAGCAGGGAACGGAGCGTTCTATTGCCGACGAAGAAGTCCTGATACCTTCGGAAGGCAGAAACGGAGCCGGAGCCGAGTTCCTGGACCAACGGGACGTTACTCATTGGGTGTGTAGCAGAATACTGCAAATGCAACCCTCACCTCCGGCGCTTTGCGCGCGCCGGGCTCAATCGCGGAACGGCGGTGCATAATGCGATACCGCGGCGCGCCGAAGCGGCGGAGATGCCACGAATTTGCGTCGATCGGAGTCGGTGAGAGCAATCTGCGTACCCGCTGGGAGGGGTGGTAGTGCGGGAATCAGCAGCGTTCGACCCGCCGCCCGGAGGTCCAGAAGATCAGCCGCTCCTTCACCGGCTCGCCGGTGAGCCGCTTCCAGCTCTCCGCGTACATTTCAAGCTGGCGGCGGTACCCTTCCCGGCGTCGGGCGAAGGCGGGGTCGCTCCCGGAGTCGGTCTTGTAGTCCACGATCACCCAACCGTCCTCCTCCCGGAAGGCGAGGTCGATCATGCCCTCGAGGTGCTCCTCTGACTCACCGCCGGGGCCGCCGTCGGTGCGCACCGTGAACGGGAGCTCGTAGCAGCGGCACTCCGCTCTTTCGGCCCGCTCCCACAGCTCCGATGAAGTCACGGCTGCGACGAGCTCCAGCAGCTCATCCAGCTCGACGGGCTCTCCCGCGCGCGTCAGCCGCTCGTTCTCGAGCAGCGCGCTGTGGCAGATGCGCCGCAACCGCGGCCCGCGTGCGCCACGCCCGGCGGCTTCGAGAGCGGCATGAACGACGCGGCCCCACGCCTGTCCGCGCGAGCGCTCCGGCGGGCCGGAGGCCGAAACCGCCGCCGGCACCACCGAAGGGTCTGCTTCAGCCGCGGCGGCGCTCGCCTTTGCGAGCGCCGTCACGGCGGTGAAGGCGTAGGACGGCTCCGCTGCCGCGGCGCGGGTCGCCTCGACCCGCGCGACCTCCGCCGCGATGTCTTCCGCCGAGCGCTCGAGCCGTTCCGGCTGGGGAGCGGCGGACGACGGCAGTACCAGCTCCTCCCCGTGCTCCACCAGCCACGGAGTGAACTCGCCCCACGGAGACTTCGCTTCGTTGCCCGGATTTCGCGCCACCACCAGCTCGTCGGCGGCGCGCGTAACTGCTACGTAGAGCAGGCGGTCGTCTTCGGCGCGGTCGAAGCGCAGCTCCTCCTCGGCTTTTTCCGGCCACTCGAGCGGGCGCGCGTGGATCGTGGTGGAGTAATCCGCACTCTCCTCCAGGATCAGATATCCTAGCGCGCGCCCGTCCGGCAGCCGCTCGAAGTGTCGGCGCGGCGGCCACTCGCGGTGACCGGCAGGCTCCAGCAGCACCACCACCGGCGCCTCCAGCCCCTTCGCCTTGTGCAGGTTCATCAGCCGCACCACGTCCTCGCGTCCGGGTTGGAGCGGCGTTTCGGCTTCCTCCGAGTCGCCGGCGGTGCGCAGCGCCTCCAGCGCATCGCGAAGCGAAACCTCGCCGCCCAGCGCCGCGGCGCGGATGCCGTCCAGCACGAAGCCGAGCGCGCCGGCGCGTACGGCCCCCAGCTCGCCCGCCGCCGCGTACGGCAACAGCCCCAGCTCGTCCACCAGGCGGGCGACGAAGACGTCGCCCGCCTCGCGGCGCGCCTGCCGCCGCCAGCGGCCCAGCGTCGCGAGCGCCTGCTCCACCTCGCCGGATGGCTCGTCGGGCGCCGCGGCGGAGCGGAAGCTGCCGCCGGCGAGGCGGTGGGCGAGCAGCTGCTCCTGATCAAGGCCGAAGAAGAGGCCCACGAGCACCGCCACGGTGCGGATCTCGTCCGCCGGATCGAGCAGCGCTTCGAGCAACAGTATCAGCTCGCGCAGCTCGTGCTCGACCCCGACGCCTGCGCCCGTCACCTGCACCGGGACGTGGCGGCCTTCCAGCTCACGGGCGTAGACCTCCAGCCTCTGCTTGGTGCGGGTGAGCAGAAGAAAGTCGCCGGGGCTGCGCTCGCCGCCCTGGATCCGATCGGCGACCCAGGCGGCGATCCGCGCCGCGTCCTCACCCGCTATCGCGTCGCGGTTGTTCGCTTCGGCTTCCACCGCGTACCAGAACACGCCCTCCCTCACCCGCGGCTCGCGCGGCGGCTGCGGGAGCAGGGGGGCGAAAGCGGCCTGGTGCTCCGTCGCGCGCGGAGGAAAGCGTTGGGGAGCGTCGAAAACCTCGTTGACGAGATCGGCGATGGCTCCGCCGGAGCGGAAGTTGGCGTGCAGCGACAGCACGTCGCCGAAGGCGGCGAAGCGGCGGCGAACGAGGTTGTAGATGGAGATGTCCGCGCGCCGGAAGCGGTAGATGCTCTGCTTGGGATCGCCCACTATGAAGAGCGCACCGGGGCGCGGCACTACCGTCTGCCAGTCGTCGCCGGTCTGCGGGTCCGACGTCAGCAGGAGGAGCAGCTCCGCCTGTATGGGGTCGGTATCCTGGAACTCGTCGACGAGCACGCGGCGGTAGCGCTCGCCGAGTTCCCGCCGCGCGTCGGGGAAGGTGCGCAGCAACCGTGCGGAGAAGAAGAGCAGATCCTGAAAGTTGAGCCGTCCGCTCCTCCGGCGGTCCTCGGCAAACTCCTCCGCGGCGCGGCGGGCGAAGCGCAGGGCGATCGGGTAGCGGTGGGCATACCACTGATCCAGCAGCCGCGACGCGCTCTCTCCGGTCATGCCAAACGATTCGAATTCCTCGCAGAGCGCCTTGACCGCCTGCTTCTCCTGCTGCGCCTGGCTCCAGCGGTTCTGCGTGGGCTCGTACTTCTTGCCGCAAAGGCGGGCGAGGGAGGCGTAGAAGACGAGGTCCTCGGACCAGCCGAGCACCCAGCGGTCGAAGCGAGCGGCGCGGAGTCTCGGCTGTACCTTGTCCCATCCCTTGTCCGGCTCCTGCCGCGGCAGGAGCGCTTCCGCCCGGTCCATCAAATTCTCCAGCTCGCGCCGCACCGCTGTGACCTCGGCCGGATCCGGCGACGGTACCGGAAGATCGGGGAAGTCGACGTCGGGGTTCTCCGACAGCTCCTCGAAGAAGGGCTTCAGCTGGTCGGGGTGCAGCCCCACCCTGTCCAGCTCCGCCAGCAGCGGATCGTCGCCGGCGGCAAGCCGTTCCAGATGCGAGCTCCAGAAGCGATTCTGCAGCAGCTGCTCCTCGGGCCCCTGCGGCTCGCTGAAGCCGGGGTCGAGCTGCGC
>JBPCJG010000108.1:0-10198 GCA_051005515.1 Longimicrobiaceae bacterium | reverse complement strand
TCGCTGAACGACGAGGTGACGCTGCTGGTCTACGACCGCGAGGTGGCGGCGCGGCTCCACGACAAGTTCCTCGAAGACCTCGAGCTCGCCGACGAGCTGTCGCTGGAGGAGTTCCGCGAGCGTGGAGCGTGGGCGCGCGCCAAGGAATACTTCTGGGTGATCTGGTCGCGCCTGCTCTGAGCGGCTACTCCAGCATCGTCCGGTTGCCCGGCGCCGTCGAAACCTCAGCATCGTCGCTGCCATCGGAACGGTGCATTCGCGACCGATTGTCGCGGTTTTCCGACACCTCTGCGGACCGGCGATGTCCGTTGCATCGTTCCAGCGTCCGTTTCCACGACGGAGTGAAGCCGGAGGCGGGAAGCCCAGATAGATTTGTGCTGCCCAACAGCTCCGTCGGTCCTGGGGCACCGCCGCTGGCCAAAAGGATTGGGGTAGGGCTTCTGATCGGCCTCACGAAGGCCGCGGAGGACAAAGCAGAGATCCGATTACACCTCACCGGCCGTAGCTGAAATAGCTTCCCGGCCGTTCTGTCTCGATCCTCGATGACATCCTCGCTCGCCTGGCTCGACCATGATGCCGCCGCGCACGAGCGGACCAAGCGGATCCTCGCGCTGTTTCAGGAGCGAGGAACCGTGGACCAGCTTGGCCTCGGCGGCATCCGCGATTCTTTTGCGGACCTGTTCTTTCCCGGCACCAGCACGATCCAGACTCGGCTACGCTACTTTCTCTTCGTACCGTGGATCTACTCCCGACTGGAAGAAGAGGAGGTGCCGGCCCGGCGGATCGCCGCGGAAGCCCGCGATTTCGAGCTTGCGCTGATCGGACCGCTGTTGTCGGCAGAAGAGGCGGGCGTCTTCGGGAGCATGGCTGGCGGCAACCTCAAGCGCCTGCCGAGCGAGGTGTACTGGGGTGGGCTCGGGAGTTGGGGGATCCGTTGCTTCGACGCGTCGAGAGATCAGTACCACAGAGCCATCGACGAGATTTACCAGCGCCGCCACGAACCCGCGCTGCACTCGCCGGAGGGGACGGAACCCACCAGGCGCACGGTCACATGGCATCCGGAGCTGCCGGCCGCCCCCACCTCCTTTCCGGAGCAGGCGACGCTGTCGCTCGAACAGCAGGAAGCGGAGTTTCTCCGCGACCGGATCACAGCCGAGCACCGGTCGTCACTCCTGGCGTGGCTCGCCCTGCACCCGAGGTCTACGGAGGTTGCCTTCCCCTGGGAGCACCCGCTCCTCGAAACCATGCCTGCTGAGCACCGACGCGCGCTCCGCCACGCGCGCCTCTTCTCCGAGGTGATGAACGGAGCGCCGATCCTTTACAACCGCATGTTGTCAGAGGAGGTAGGGCGAGACGACCTGGTGGAGAAGTATCGCCGGATGCACGCGGAATGGACAGAATCGCTCGACCGGGGCGCCGTGGCCGATTGGCCGCTCGACGAGCTGTTCGCGATCGCGCGCGCCCAGGGAACGCACGGGATCAGCGCGCAGTTGGAGGAGTTCGTGCGTCGCTGGGTCGCAAGGGTCCGGCAGGATCCGGTATCGATCGCGCATGACGAGGATACGCGCAAGCTGATCCGGTATCGCGAAATGCTGCTGAAAGGAGCGCGCTCGCTGTTCCGCAACCGCAAAGCGCTCGAAGAGCGGTATGCCGGCGATCTGGGGATCGGGCAGCTCGACTACCGCTGGCCCGGCGTCGAGCTACTCCTCGGCGATCTGCACGCGGGCCTCGCCCGGAGCTGAACGTGCTGAACCCCGACGCTCGCCGGACCTACACCGACGCACTCCGTCCGCCGCCGGGTTTCCGCTTCGGCGAGGCCATCGCTGCGACGTACTCGCTCGACCTCGAGACGCTGCTGACGATCCCGCTCCACCTCGCCCTTTTTTCGGCGGAGCAACCGATCGAGGAGCTGCTCAAGGACGGGGTGGCACTGCTGGAATCCCTGCGTCGCACTATCGAACGGGTGACGGTATACGCGCAGAGCTCCCGCATCCTCGCGCCCGCTCGACTTCACGTGCTGTATGGCCTGCTGGAGCCGACGGTGGTTGAGGTCGCTCCCCCGTCCGGGAGCGGTTCCTTCCACCCGAAGCTGTGGCTGATCAGATTCGATCATCCCGATACGGGCGCGACACGTTTCCGACTCCTGGTGCTGACCCGCAACCTCACCGCCGATCGCTGCTGGGACCTGGTGCTCACGCTGGAGGGTGTTCGGATGGAAGAGCCGTACGAAGCCAACCGGGAGCTCGCGGAGCTGCTTTCACGGCTTCCGACGCTCGCAGTTCGCGGGCTGCCGCCGGAGCGGAGCGAAGCAACGCGTAAGCTCGCCGACGCGGCGCTGAGAACGGAGTGGGAGCTTCCCGGCGGCTTCGAGCAGGTGCGCTTTCACGCCCTCGGGCTGGGCGGTTCACCCGGCTGGCTCCCGCGTCCTTCGGAGAAGCTCGCGGTCATCTCGCCCTTCCTGACGAATGCGGCCCTCGAGGCGCTGCTGGATTCGACGAAGCAGGCGATCGCGCTGGTTTCGCGGCCGGAGGCGCTGAACACCGCCGATCCCGAGCTCCTGCGCCGCTTCAACCGCGTGATGGTGCTCGCCGAGCAGGCCGAGCTCGACGACGGCGAGGAAGCGGAGCCGCGGCCTGCACCGGAGCGGCCGACCCATGGTCTGCACGCGAAGGTGTATCTGGCGAAACGAGGCTGGGATACTCACCTGTACGTCGGCTCCGCCAACGCCACCGACCCGGCGCTGGTCCGTGGAATCAACGTGGAGCTGGTGGCCGAGTTGAGCGGCAAGAGCAGTAAGGTCGGGGCGGTGGAAGATCTCCTCGACAGCGGAGGACTGGGTGCGATTCTGATGGACCACCTGTTGGAGGCACCGCCCGAACCGCTCGACGCAGGCGTGGTGCAGGCACGGCAGGCGCTGGAGCGAGCGCGAAGGCGCCTGGCCACGGCGGGCCTGCGAATCCGGTTCGCGGAAGGTGAGAGTGGTTGGGCGATGGACCTGATCCCCGAGCAGCCGGTTGAGCTGAACGGCATCATGGAAATGCGGGTTTGGCTGATTACGAGACGCAGCGACACGGCGGTGTCCTCGCTTTCGCTGAGCTACGGAGCGACGGCGCGGCTGCCGGAGGCGCCTCTGTCACTGCTCACCTCCTTCGTCGCTTTCGAGCTCACCGCCGAAGCCGCGGACGAGAGCGTCCGCTTCGTACTGAACCTCGAGACGGAGGACATGCCGGTGGCGGAGCGCGATGCCGCCGTCGTGCGCGACGTCGTTCGCAACCAGGAGGGCTTTCTCCGCTACGTCATGCTCCTGCTCGCCGGCGTGGGTGAAGAGGAGAGTGTCTTCGGGATCGGGGCGGGGAGCTGGGAACGGTTCGAGAGGCGCCCGTCTCACGAGGACGACCTTCCCCTCTTCGAGCACCTCACCCGCGCGTTCACGCGGGACCCGGAGCGGCTGCGCTCGATCCGGCGCCTCCTCGATGACATCGGCCATAACAATGACGGTGAGGTGGTGCCGCCCGAGTTCCTTGATCTGTGGGCCGTGTTCGAGGCGGCGCTTCCCGCCGGGCAGTCGGTCGAAGGGTGAACGTCGACGGTCTCGACGTGGACCGCGTCCTGTCCGGCCTCAAGGATTTTCAGCGCCGGACGGTAGACTACGTCTTCCGACGCATGTGGCTGGACGATCCGCCCACCACCCGCTTCCTGGTCGCCGACGAGGTGGGGCTCGGAAAGACGCTCGTAGCCCGCGGCATCATCGCGAAAACGCTCGAGCACCTGAGCGCTGGCGTAGACCGCATGGACATCGTCTACGTCTGCTCGAACGCCGCCATCGCCCAGCAGAACGTGAATCGGCTGAACGTTCTCGGTGATCGGCACTTCGCCATGGCGACCCGGCTGACGCTGTTGCCGACGCAGCTGGACGAACTGGAAAGGAACCGGGTGAACTTCGTCTCTTTTACCCCCGGAACCACGTTCAACCTCAGGTCCAGCGGTGGGATCTGGCCGGAAAGAGTGCTCCTCCACCGGCTGCTTTCGCGTGAGTTTCCGCAACTTCACCAGCCGCTTGCTCACATGTTGTGCGGTCAGGTGGAGCTGCAACGCTTCGAGCAGCGGATCAACTCGGATAAAGCCCCGCTGAACGAATCGCTGGCAGGGCTTTTCCTCGGACGGCTGAGGGAGGAAGGGGAGCTGCTCCATCGCGTGCGCGAGGTTTGCTATCGCTTTCTTGCTCCGCGAGCGGCGATCTCTGCCGAGGACCGGGCGCTGCAATACGCGCTCATCGGCGATTGCCGGCACCTCCTGGCGCGCGTCTGCGTGGATGCGCTCGAGCCGGACCTGGTGATCCTGGACGAGTTCCAGCGCTTTTCAAATTTGCTGGACGGCGACGACGAAGCCGCCGAGCTGGCCCGGTCGCTGATGAACCATACCACGCCCGAGGGGCACCGGGTGCGGGTTCTCCTTCTTTCCGCGACTCCTTACAAGCCGATAACCCTCGGCGGAGAGGAGGAAAATCACTATGACGATTTCCTGCGCACGCTCGGCTTTCTCTTCGACGATCCTCTCCAGGTAGCTCGTCTGGAAGAGGAGCTGCGCATCTACCGACGCGCCCTGTATCAGGAAGACGACCCGGATCTGACGAGAGCCCGCTCCGCCGTCGAAGCCATCCTGCGCTCGGTGATGGTGCGGACTGAGCGCGTCGGGCGAACGGAGCAGCGCGACGCGATGCTGCAGACGCGGCTGGCAGGCGCGCTGCTCCGCACGGAAGATCTCGATCAGGCGCGGCTGCTTTCCGAGGTCGCCTCTTGTTTGGGTGCGGGTGACACGATCGAGTACTGGAAGTCGGCGCCGCACCTGCTCCATTTCATGAAGGAGTACCAGCTCAAGCGCAAGCTGGTGGAGGCGCGAGACGATCCACCAGCGGCGCTGATGGAGGCGATCCGCAGCCGGAAAGACCGTCTGCTTTCGCGGAAGCAGATCGGAGGCTACCGCACTGTCGAGACCGGCAACGGCAGGTTGCGGGTTCTCCTCGACGAGATGGTAGGCAAGGGGCAATGGCAGCTCCTCTGGATGCCTCCGTCGCTGCCGTACCTGGAGCCGGGTGGCGCATACGCCGAGGTGCCGGAGTTCACGAAGGCGCTGGTGTTCTCTTCGTGGACCGTGGTTCCGGATGCCATCGCGGCGCTCTGCTCGTACGAAGTAGAGCGCCATATGGTCGGCGAGGGAAAAGACCTGCCGCACTATGCAAAGCTCTACGACGCCCGCCGCCCTTTGCTCCGTTTCGTGGAAAGTCAGGGGCGGCTCAGCGGAATGCCCACGCTCGCGCTGATGTACCCGTCGGCAGCCCTCGCTGAGGCGGTGGATCCGCTGCGGCTGTCGCTGGAGCTCGGCGGCGGCCGGCCGGCTCCGGTCGACGCCGTGCGTCGAGCAGCGGCTTCTGCTATCGAGGAGCTGCTCGTGGCAACGGGCATGTGGCCCCGGGCTGGCGACGGTCCGGCCGACCAGCGCTGGTACTGGGCGGCGATGGCCCTTCTGGACTGGCCTCACCTGACGGGGCGTCGGAAGTGGCTCACCTCCGGCAACGGTTGGCGCGGTGCTCTCGCTGGCGGAGGCGACGATGCCGGGCTGAAGCATCACGTCGAGCTCTTCCGCGCGGTCGCCGATGGAGCGCTCGACGAGGAGCTCGGCCCTGCACCAGACGACCTGCTGGACGTTCTGGTAGGTCTCGCCCTCGGCAGCCCGGCGATCTGCGCGGCGAGAGCTCTGCGTCGAGTGGCCCCCGAGCTCGAATTCGGCGACCGGATCATTTCAGATGCTGCCGCGCTCGTCGCCGGCGGCTTCAGAACGCTATACAATCTTCCGGAGACGATCTGTCTCCTCCGCGGCGACAACGAAGATGCTTACTGGCGTCTGACGCTGCAGCACGCGATCGACGGTAATCTCCAGGCGGTTCTGGACGAGTACGCCCATCAGCTCCGCGAATCTCTCGGCTTGACCGATCACGACGATGCTGAAGTAGCAGATGGCGTCGCCGCGGCCATGGCCGAGGCCCTGTCCCTGCGGACAGCGCCCATTGCCGCCGACGATATTCAAGTAGGCAGATCGGGTACGCTGCGCTTCAAGCGCTTCCGCTTCCGCACCCGCTACGCCCTTCGCTTCGGAGACCTGCGTGACGATCAGGATCAGACGCTCGCGCGAGTCGGAACGGTCCGGGCCGCCTTCAATTCACCCTTTCGGCCGTTCATCCTCGCCACGACGTCCGTCGGGCAGGAGGGGCTCGACTTCCATCCCTACTGCCACGCCGTCTATCACTGGAATCTGCCGTCCAATCCCGTCGATCTGGAACAGCGGGAGGGAAGGGTACACCGCTACAAAGGACACGCGGTACGCAAGAACGTCGCGCAACGGTGGGGGCTGGAGACTCTCGCGGAGGACATGGATGGCCGAGCCGACCCGTGGGAGGTCCTGTTCGACGCTGCCGCCGCCGACCGTCCCCAGCATGTGAACGATCTGGTTCCGTACTGGATTTATCAGATCCCCGGCGGCGCGTGCGTGGAGCGCCGTGTTCCGGTATTCCCATTCAGCCGTGAGCTGGGGAAGCTGAAGCAGCTTCAGCAGGGGCTGGCGCTTTACCGGCTGGCGTTCGGGCAGCCGCGGCAGGAGGATTTGTTGAGTTTTCTGGTGGCTCGGGAGGAACGCGACGGCCACGCCGCAGCCGGTCTTGATGCCATCTCTCTGGAGCCGCCCGATCTGGGTGCTACCCGCCCGGCACCGCCCGCGCCGGCCGAAATTTCTCGCTCTCCGGCGCCAGCGGCGTGAACTCCAGATACCGCCCCCGCTCCTGCTGATCCACCATCCACTCCGCGAATCCAGACTCCACCAGCCCGCCGCTCGCGTCCTGCTCCGCCGCCGCGCGGGTAGCGAGGTGGTTGGCGTACTCGTTCTGCGGGTGGCCGGCGTGTCCTTTGACCCAGCGCCACTCGACGCGGTGTTCGCGAGCGGCTTCCACCAGCTCGCGCCAGAGCGCGAGGTTCTCGATCTCGCCTCCTTTGCGACGCCAGCCGCGCGGCGCCCAGCCGTGGATCCAGCTCGTCATCCCGTCCACCAGATAGCGGCTGTCCGTGGTGAAGACTACGTTCGAGGGGTCGCGCAGAGCGGTCAACGGGAGGATCGCGCTGGTGATCGCCATGCGGTTGTTGGTGGTATCGGGCGAGGAGATCCAGAAGTCCCTGCGCACCCAGCCGCGTCCGGCGTGGAGGTGCTCGACCAGTCCCCCGGCGCCGCCCGGTCGTGCGCGGGAGGCGAACTGGTTGCCGAGACAGGATTCGTCGGCGTAGATGTAGATCAGCGGCTCGGGCATCAAGAACGGGGAGGGGGATCGGGGCCGCAATGTAGCCCTCCCGGAGGTGAACGCCAGCCGTTGACATCCCGCGACCCCACCGTACATTCCGCCGCCGTTCCGTCCCCCGTCACTGTCTCGCCGCCGTGAGCGACTCGCTGCTGATGCTCGAGGATGGACGCGTCTTCCCCGGCGTCGGCTTCGGGGCCAAGGGTAGCGCGCTCGGGGAGGTGGTCTTCAACACCTCCATGACCGGGTACCAGGAGGTGCTGACCGACCCTTCGTACGCCGGGCAGCTCGTCGCCATGACGTACCCGCTGATCGGCAACTACGGCGTCACCGCCGACGACGAGGAGTCGGCGGGGCCGCAGGTGGCGGGGTTCGTGGTGCACGAGCTGGCGCGCTTCCACTCCAACTGGCGGGCTACCGAGAGCCTGGACGACTACCTGCGCCGGACCGGCGTCGTCGGGATCGCCGGGGTCGCTACCCGTGACCTCACCCGCCACATCCGCTCCGAGGGGGCGATGCGGGGTGCGATCGCCGCCGCGGACGCCGACCCCGGCGAGCTGCTGGAGCGCATCCGCGCGCAGCCGCGCATGGAGGGGCTGGACCTCGCCTGCGGCGTGTCCACCAAGGAGCGCTACGTGGTCCCCGCCCGCGGCGACCGGCGTCACCGGGTCTTTGCGTACGACTTCGGCGTCAAGTCGCACTCGCTCGAGCTCCTGGCGGAACGGGGATGCGAGGTGACGGTGCTTCCCGCTGCGACTTCCGCCGACGAGATCGTCGGCGCTGCGCCCGACGGGCTGTTCGTCTCGAACGGCCCCGGAGACCCCGCGGCCGTCGGAGAAGCGCTCGACGCCATCCGTCAGCTCGCCGCACGCGGCACTCCGGTGTTCGGGATCTGCCTGGGACACCAGCTGGTGGCGCGGGCGTTCGGCGGCTCGACCTACAAGCTCCTCTACGGGCACCGGGGAGGGAACCACCCGGTGCTCCGGCTCGCCGACGGCGTGGTGGAGATCACGGCGCAGAACCACGGCTTCGCGGTGCGCGGCGAAGGCACCGAGGTGGAGGGGGCTCCGGAGCTGCGCATCACCCATCGCAACCTCAACGACGGCACCGTCGAGGGGGTGGAGCACCGCACCCGGCCGGTCTTTTCCGTCCAGTACCACCCCGAGGCCGCCCCCGGACCGCACGACTCCCGTTACCTGTTCGATCGCTTCACCGCGGCGTTGGAGCAGTCCGCGGCAGCTTGACGGTGAAGGGGGCGTCGGTTATCCTGTCCGGCGGATAAACGTCCCGCCTTCAAGCAGTTACTCCACCCCCCGGCCCGCCCGAGCGTGTCCCTTCCCAGGTGGCTCGTTGGGATCTTTGCAGCGCTCGGCGTGATCTTCGTGATCGCGCTGCTGGCGTCGCTGCTCTTCGGCGGCCGCGGATGGCTCGGCGGAGGAAGGGTCGCCGTGCTGCCGGTGCACGGGGTGATCGACGGCGACGACGAGTTTCGCGAGGAGCTGCGGCGTTTCCGCGACGATGCCACCGTCAAGGCGGTGGTCGTCGACATCGACTCGCCCGGCGGGGCGGTGGCCCCGTCGCAGAGCATGTACCAGGAGCTGCGCAAGCTGCGCGACGAGGGCGTCCCGGTAGTCGCCTCGATCGGCTCCGTAGGCGCGAGCGGCGGCTACTACGTAGCGCTCGCGGCGGACACGATCCTCGCACTCCCGGGCTCCATCACCGGCTCCATCGGGGTCATCATGGAGTTTCCGAACGCGGGCGAGCTGCTGGACAGGGTCGGCTTGGAGATGCAGACGGTGAAGAGCTCCGCCCACAAGGACATCGGCTCTCCCTTCCGCGATCTCGACCCGGCGGAGCGGGAGCTCCTCCAGGCGATGGTGTCCGACGTCTACGAGCAGTTCGTCGGCACCGTCGAGGCCGAACGGAAGCTTCCCGCCGCGCGGGTGCGCGAGCTCGCCGACGGGCGGCTGCTGTCGGGGCGGCAGGCGGTCGCGGCGCGGCTGATCGACCGTACCGGCAACCTCCCCGACGCGGTAGCCCTCGCCGGACGGATGGCCGGGCTGGGCGACGATCCCGAAGTCCTGCGCCCGCCGGAAGAAGGAAGGTCGCTGCTGGACCTCGTGTTCGGGACCGCGGCGGACGCCGTCTCCCGCCGGATCGACGCCCGAGTGGCCGACCTGAGGGCACCGCGCGTCCTCTTCCAACTCCACTGACACCCCTCACCACAGGAGATTCTGCATGACCAAGGCGGATCTGGTTCAGCGCGTGAGCGAAACGGTAGGCCCCGCGGTTACCAAGCGCGACTGCGCGGCGGTGGTGGACTCGTTCCTTAGCGCCGTCAAGGACGCACTGGCGGACCACGAGAACATCGAGATCCGGGGCTTCGGCACCTTCAAGGTCCGGGAGCGGAAGAGCCGGTTGGCGCGCAACCCGAGGACGGGGGATCCCGTGGAGGTCCCGCCGCGGGCGGTACCGGTCTTCAAGCCGTCCAAGGATCTGCGGACCGTGGTGGAGGAGAAGTCGCTCGCCGTCTGATCCAGCGAAATACAGATGCTGATCCAGGAGGTCAGGACCGAGCTGCCGGCTGGCGAGGTGATCGAACGCGCGCGGCGCTTCTTCACCCTCCAGTTCTCGCCGTACGCCGGCTTCACCGAGGACGCGGGCGACTCGCACATCCGCTTCACCACCGAAGCCGGTGAGCTGGTGATCGGTGTCGGCGAGCGCGACGGGGAGACGGTCGTGCGAGGGTCCAGCTCGCGCATGCACCACGAGCTGGGTCAGTTCCTGGCGACCATCGGCCAGCCGGGAGACGTGCGCGACAACGCCGACGGCCCCGGGGTGTCCGGCGGGGGCTGAACC
>JBPCJG010000107.1:0-9733 GCA_051005515.1 Longimicrobiaceae bacterium | reverse complement strand
GCCGCCTGAATGAATTGGACGAACAACCGACGCGTCGGCGGGTCGCTGTCCGTGAGCATCTCCGGGTGCCACTGCGCTCCTACCAGAAAGCCGTCCCCGCTCCCTTCGAGCGCTTCGACGAGCCCGTCGGGCGCCCATGCGACCGGCACCAGCCCCGCCCCCAGCCGCTCGACCCCCTGGTGGTGCATGCTGTTGACCCGCGCCTCAACGGCGCCGACGGAGCGGCTCAGGCGCGACCCCGGAGCGATGCGGACGGTGTGCGACAGGTGGTTGCGCGCGAAACCCTGGTTGGGGAAGTAGTCGTGCTTGATGGCTCCGGGGTGCTGCGCCGCCACGTCCTGGAGCAGCGTCCCCCCCGCCGCGACGTTGATCACCTGCATCCCCCGGCACACCCCGAACGTCGGCTTGCCGTCGTCCATCGCCCAGCGGGTGAGCGTCGTCTCCACACGGTCGCGCGCGGGGTCGATGCGGCCGAGCGCCGGGTGCGGCTCCGCCCCGTAGGTGGCCGGGTCCATGTCCACGCCGCCCGCGAGAAAGAGCCCGTCGAGCTGCTCGTAGATGCAGCGCAGCGTCGCCTCGTCGTCGAGGAGCGGGATCATCCAGGGGACGCCGCCCAGCGCTGCGGTGGCTATGTAATAGCGCTGGTTCATCACCCACGACGCCGGCAGCCCTTCGGGGATGCCGTCGATCGACTGCAGCGTCTGCGTGGGGATGCCGATGGTGGGACGCGGATTCATCGTCGCAAGCTAACGGCGGCAGCGCTGGCCGGGAAGGGGTTGCGAAGGGCGTAACTCACGCTGCAGGAATGCCTTCGGCGGTTTCCCGGATGAGCTGGTCCACCACGTCGCTGAGCTCGCCCGTACGCTGGAAGGTGGCGATCTGGCGATCGGCGCTCGAGCCCTCTTCCAGGATCCGGTAGGCGTGCTCGACCTCCGCGCGGCTGCCGAGCTCGTCCACCACGTCGTCGATGAACCACCCGACCAGTTCCCGGATGAGCTCCTTCGCCGGAAGCTCCTCCTCCTTGCCGAAGTCGATCAGCTTGCCATCCAGCCCGTAGCGGACGGCCCGCCACTTGTTTTCCTCGATCAGGTCCGCCGAGTAGACGCGAAAGGTCTGGTTGTCGCGGCGCAGCTTCCACAGCTTGGCGACGATCGCCTGCAGGATGGCCGCGACGCAGACCGCGTCGTCCACCCGCGTACAGACGTCCAGGAAGCGGAACTCCAGCGTCGGGAATGTGGGGTGGGGGCGCAGGTCCCAGTAGATCTTGGAGCCGTCGGGGATGCAGTGCGTATCGACGAGCTTCTGCCGCAGGTACGCAAAGTCTGCCCAGGAGCGCATGATCCGCGGCACGCCCGTGCGCGGGAAGTTGCGGAAGATAACGCTCCGGTAGCTCTTCAGTCCCGTCTCCCGTCCCATCCAGAAGGGAGACGACGAAGACAGGCAGAGCAGGTGCGGCATGAAGTAGCGCGCCACGTTCATCGCGTCGATCAGGAACTCCTGATCCTCGATGCCGATGTGGACGTGCGTTCCGAAGATGAGGAGCTGCTGCGCCAGCTCCTGCATGTCCTGCTTCAGTCCCATGTACCGCTCGAGCGGGGTGATCTCCTGGTCCAGCCAGCTCGAAAAGGGGTGGGTCCCGGCCGCCGCGACGCGCAGGTCGTTCTTGCCGGCGAGCTCCATCACCATGCCGCGCAGCCGTTTCAATTCCGCGCACGCTTCCGCCGGGGTGCGGCACACCTGGGTCCCGATCTCGACGATCGACTGGTGCAGCTCCGGCTTTACCTCACCGAGGATCACGTGGTCGTCCTCGAGGATCTCGGTGATGTAGGAGCGCAGCTCGCGGGTGCGGGGATCGATGATCTGGTACTCCTCCTCGATCCCGATGGTCAGCGACGGCGGCTTCATGGAGGTGGAGGGCGCAGGTGACGCTGCTTCGTCATCCGGCGAAAGCCGGGATCCAGGGTATTCCGGCACCGACACGAGCGACGCTGAATCGCCGCTGCCGCGGTGATGGCGGCGATGGATACGCGTCAGCCACCGCCGGCGCCGTTCCGGGGCTCCACCACGAACGTCGGCACCGTAGAGCCGGTGCCGGCGGAAACGTTCAGCAGCGGGTCGCTGGCCAGGCGTGTCATGCAGCCGTCCATGTACGAGCCGTGGAAGACGAAGGGTGCCGTATCGAGCATGCGTTCGGCGAACTCGACTTTGCCGTTCGCCATCGCCGGGTACTCCTCGCTCGGCAGCACGATCCGCTCCTGGACGATGTAAGGGTTCTCCAGCGCAGGGCGGAGCGCCCGCTCCCACTCTTCAGCGTCCGTCTCCCATCCCAGCACGATCCCCGTGCCGCCGTACTCGTCGTTGGGCTTGAGCACCAACCGCTCCCGGTTCTCCGCGATCCAGGGGACCAAGTCGATGTGTTCGCCGTCGAACTCGGTGCCGCGCTCCTCGACGACGCGCGTCCAGGGGACGTGCGTCCGCACTGCCGCCCGCTGTGCGGGGGTGAACAATTCCCCGTTGCACTCGTCGGAAAGTACGGCCAGACTCGCCTTCTTGTGCAGGATCTTGCAGCGGAACGGGTTGACCATGCACACCGCTCCGTCGCGCACCGCACGGACCACGGGGTGATCCAACCCGCCCCGCTCGACCAGCTCGCTGATGAGCACCCGCTTGTAGATGAGATCGACGGGCCCGCCGCCGGCCCATAGTCGGCCGTCCCTATATTCGGTTTCGCGGGGATCGGCGATGACGCAGTCGACGCCCTGCGACTTCAGGTAGTCGACGGTGACGAGAAATTCGCTGTAGGTGGGGACCTCGCGCCAGTCGAGGACCACGACCCGCGGGGTTTCCCTACGCCCGCTCCACCGCGCGTAGGTGCCGAGCAGGGCGTGCAGCACATGGTGGCGGGCGGGGAGCGGGCGGACCTCCCAGGAGCGCAGAAAGTCCCGCATCACCGGCAGCCCCAGGAAGACGTAGGCGAGGAGATCCCCGTACGCCGCGCCCGCCGGCGTTTCCGCGTTGTACTCGGTGAAGCGCAGCCCCTCCTCTTCCGAGACGAAGAAGGCGTCTAGCCGCGCGACGGGGCTGGGTTCCGGGAAGCCCGGATCGTCGCGGATCAGCTCCTCCTCCCAGTCGGCGAGGCAAAGCTGCCGGCGAAAGCGTTCGTCCTCCCGCGCCGCCTCGTACACCCGCTCGAGAGCACCGAGTACGATCCCCACCCGCTCCTGGAGGTAGCGGTACTGATCCGGGGAGATGAACCGGGGTCGAAGGACGTTGCAGAGCGGCCGGTCTCCGAAGAAGAGTCCGCGGCGGCGGAGTTGCTCCGTTAGCTGCTCCTCCGTTTCGCCGCCCCGCTCGTCGTCGAGCAGCTCGTGGTAGCTGCGGATCGCGCGCGCGACGCTCATCCGCTCACGCGGGCTCCGCGGATTTCTTGCGCGTCCGCTTTGCCGGCTTCGTCTCGCCCTCGCCGGAAGTCTTGACGGAAGCAGCCTTCCTGGGCGCAGCCTTCTCGGAGGCGGCAGCTTTCCCCGTGGGCTTTTTGGCTGTTGCCTTCTTCGCCCTCGGCTTCTTCGCCTTGACCGGCTCGCTCGGTGGGAACAAGCCCTCCCGATCGCCGCTAAAGAATTGCGACCAGTGCAGCTCGCGGAGCTGCGGGCGCGGGTTCTTTGCCAGCCGGATCGCCAGATCCGCCATCTTGTTTACCACCCACTCGAAGTAGTGCGGGGTGAGCGAGTTGACGTCCATGTCCGGCGCCGGGTTCATGAAGTCGATCGCGTACGGCACGCCGTCTTTGATCGCCCACTCCATCGAGTCCATGTCGTAACCGAGCGCGCGCACCAGCTTGCGCGAGTCCTCCACCACCCGCGCCCCGGTGTCGGCGTCGAGGTGCTCGTGCTCGAGGTGGTAGCGCTTTTCGCGCGGGTCGTACTTGATCGCCAGGATCTCCTGCTGTCCGATGCAGAGGCAGCGGACGAAATGATCCCACTCGATGAACTCTTGCACCACCATGGTGAGCAGCCCCGAGCGGTCGTAATTGTCGATCAGTTCTTGTTTGGAGTGGCAGACATAGACATCCTTCCATCCGCCGCCGTGTGCGTCCTTGAGGACGCAGGGGAGCCCGACATAGTCGAGCAGCGCGTCCCAGTCCAGGGGATAAGCGAGGTTGCGGAGCGACTCTTCGGGGACGATCCCCGGCACGTACTGCTTGTTCGGGAGCACCGCGGTCTTGGGGCTGGCGATCCCCAGTTTGGTGGCGAGCGCCGCGCCAAAGAACTTGTCGTCCGCAGTCCACATGAAGGGGTTGTTGATCACCGTGGCGCCCTGTAGCGCCGCCTGCTTCAGATAGGTGCGGTAGAACGGCACCTCGTGGGAGATGCGGTCGATGAGCACCGTGTACGGGCACGGCTCGTCCATGCGCGGAGCGTCGAGCTTCGCGTACTCCGCCACCACGCCTTCGTCGCGACGGTTCACTTCCTCGATAAAGGCAGGGGGGAAAGACCATTCCCTGCCGACGATAAGTCCGACTTTCAGTTCCATCTCAGCTTCTCCCGTTGTTTGTTGTTGTTGAAGCTCTCACCCGGCCGAGGAGCAGCGACGCCGAGCCCGCGCGGTTTATCGCTGGCCTCCGACGTACGCGGTGATCATCTCCCGCCACCACGGCCAGTCATGCGCCCACCCGTCCCAGATGCGCAGCGCGTTGCCGATCCCCTTGTCCCACAAGGTAGTCGAGAGCTGCTCGTTGCTCGTGCGGAAGCGGTCGTCGCTCCCGGTCGCGAGGATGATGTCCATGCGACGGAGCGCCTCCAGCCGGCCGGGATCGCGTTCGTTGGCAACGAAATCCTGCGGATTGTTGAAGTAGACGTCTGGATCCGAATATCCGCCGGTCAGTTGGCGGATGTCGTACAGCCCGCTCAACCCGATCATGCGATTCACCAGCGCCGGATGCCGGAAGGCCAGATTGGCCGCGTGGTACGCGCCGAACGAAGCGCCGGCAGTGATCAGAAAGGGATTGCCGTTCCTGTTGCGGGTGAGCGGCAGCACTTCCGCGAGCAGGTAGCGCTCGTAGTCGGAGTGGCGCCGGGTTCGGTCCGCCAGGTGCTTCCACTCCGCGTACCAGCTTTCGGCATCGACGCTATCGACGCAGAAGAGCTGCAGCCAGCCGTTGCGCAGGTGCTCGCCGAGCGCCTCGATCATCCCCCGATCCTCCCACTCGTAGTAGCGGCCCTGCGAGGTGGGGAAGACCAGCATCCGCGCCCCGGCGTGACCGAAGACGAGCAGCTCCATCTCCCGATGCAGGTGGGGGCTGAACCAGGCGTGGTATTCGCGGTTGAGCACGCGGGGTGGGAGGGGAAGGGGGACGCTCTCGGGCGGAATACTAACCGTCGCCGGGCGTTTTCGCGAGCCGCAGTTTTACCCGCCCTCGCTGCTGATCGACGCCGGCGACGCGCACGGTAACCGCGCCTCCCAGCTCGTGCTGCCCGCCTCCGGAAAGCAAGGCCCGGACCGGGGGCTCGGCGAGCTGCACCTCGGTGTCGCCGCGCCATTCGCCGATCACCGTCGCCGGGAAAACGTCCCCCACCCGGTCGCGCAGCGTCCACGCCTCGGCGAGGTTCACCACCTCCCGCTCGAGCCGGTTCTCGGTGCTCTGCGCCTCGCGCATGACCGGAGGAAGGTCCCGCAGCGTGGTAACGGCCTCCGGCTCGGGGCGGCGCTCGGCGTCCAGCTCCACCAACAGGTCGAGGACGTAGCGGTCGGCCAGACGCCGGAGCGGCGCGGTCGCGTGGGCGTAGGGGAAGGCGAGGGCGGCGTGCAGCGGGTGCTCCGGGGGCTCACCCTCGAAGGCGACGTACGCCGCACCGCGCATGGTACGCTGCGCCTGCCAGAGGAGCACGGGTACGTTCGGGTGGTCGAGGTCGAGGCCGCGGATGAAATGCGCATACGATTCGCTCTTGGGCCACTGGAAGCCGAGCCCCTTCGCCAGCGCGCGGAAGCGCCGCACCGATCCGCGTTCGAAGGCGGGCATGGTGCGCAGCAGACCGACACCGGCCCGCAGCATCTCGAGCGCGGCGAAGTGGCCGGTGAGCAGCGAGATCTGCGCGTTCCACTCTTCCGCCCGGTTCGGCTCGTCGTAGGCGAGCACGTAGCCGAGGCCGGCGGCGGCGCGCCGCTGTACGTGCTGGTCGATGATCGGCAGCGACACTCCGCCGCGCTCGGCCTCCCGCTCCACCCGCAGCTCGCCGATCTCGCGCAGCAGCGGGAGCCATTCCGGGTCCGGGGACGCGCCATCGACCGCGGCGAGCACCTGCGCGTAGGTGAGTTGCGCGCGCGAGCGGACGCGGGCGCGCTCGACGCAGCCGGCGCGGATCTCCGCGCGCTCGTCGAGCTCCAGAGTGAAGAGCACCGCCGGCGCGTCATGATCGGGGAGCAGGCTCGCGGCGCCCTCCGAAAGCGCAGGCGGATACAATCGCTCCCGCTCGTCGGGCGCGTAGAAGGTGACGCCGCGCTGCCACGCCTCGGCCTCGATGCCGGAGCCCCGGTCCACCCAGAAGCCGACGTCAGCGATCGCGTAGCGCACGGTGTAGCCGGTTCCGCTCCGCTCGAGGTGGAGCGCCTGGTCGAGGTCCCGGCTCCCCGGCGGGTCGATGGTGACGAACGGCAGCGCGGTGCGGTCGGGGTGCACGGGCGAGGCGGACGGGTAGCGCTCCCGCGCGACCCGCTCCGCCTCGGCGAGCACGTCGGGCGGGAAGCTGGTGCGGATGCCGAGCCGCGCGCGCAGCGCGGCGAAGGCGGCGTCGAGGGTGGGGGGTGGAGGCATGATGTGCGGAGACCCGGTCAGACCGGGTTCACCCACCTCTTGGTGGCCACGCTTTGGGATGCCTTCTCGAGCTCGACGTTCATGGCTCCGGCGATCCGCTCAAAATCCGCCCGCTTCACCTCGAACAGCCCTCGCCGGAAGGGATAGCCCCACTGCTGCTTGTTGCGGATGAAGTCGAGCTTCTCGATCAGCGGCCGGATCGGCGCTGCTTCGCTCTCGAGGAACTCGACCCATCGCCGCCAGGGATGGAACTCCGGCGTCATCTCGACCTGGTACGGCTCGGCGTCCGCGAGACGGCCGATGGCCGTAAAGGCCTGCAGCGGCTCGCCACCCCGGAACTCCGTCCGGGGGGAATAGAAGGCGATGAGGTCCCCTTCCTCCAGCCGCTTGAGCCGGGTGTTCTCGCCGTGGTCGGCCTGCGTGAAGCCGCCCTCGACGCCGATGCGGACGTGGGGGAGAGAGATGGTGTTGATCCAGTATCGCATGGCAGGAAGTCACGACAGCGCGAGAAACGCCGCGTCCGCATCCTCGAGAAATCGATGGATAGGGATGTATCGCTCCGTCAGCAGGGCTGCGCTCTCGGCTACGCTGCAGTTCCCCGACCGCAACCAGATCACCTTGGGAGGTGCTCCGTAGAGAAGACTCCGTTGGTGGAAATCAGCATCCTTCGAGACGATCGTGTACCCGTGCTCAGCCGCATACTGCCAGACTTCCGTATCCGATGCGGTGCCCATCCCGAGCGAGTGAAGATGTGTGGATCCCCCGTAGATGTCGGTCAGGAGGCGGACCAATCGGGGCGAAAGGTTCTGATCGAACAGCAGCTTCACAGAGTCGGCACCGCCATGAGCTTGCGTTCGAAATCAGCGGCAAACGCCAGCGAGGCGCGGATGTCCTCTGGCTCCAGGTACGGGAAGTCCTGGAGGATCTCGGCCTCGCTCATCCCCGACGCAAGGTAGCCCAGCACGTCATAGACGGTGATTCGCATGCCCCGTATGCAGGGCTTGCCGCCGCGTTTGTCGGGTGCGATCGTAATGCGCTCGAGGTAGTTCATGGCCTCAGCGCAGAAGCACGGGGGTTACAAACAACAGAATCGCTCACGCAACGCGCGGGACAAGCGCCCGCGCGGCCTGTTCGAGGAAGGAGTGGACCTGCTCACGGCGCACGTTCCCGTTTCTCCGTCAGCGGGTGCGGGAGGAGCTACAATAAGCGGCTCCCGCCACCGGTTGGGCGCAAAGGAATCGAATGATCCCGCCGACCGTATCGGTCTCTTCGTAATGCGGGTTGTGCCGGTAATCGTCGAGGTTGCGATCGAAACGGCGCGCGAGCTCCAGAATCGTATACTCCATATCCTCGGCGTCGAGATGCAAGTCGCGGGTGACATGGTCGGAGGGGCGAAGGGGGAAGGCAGGATAGGCGTAGCGGAGATCCGCCTGCACGGACTCATAGACCGCGCGCACGATTACGGTGTCGAGGCGGCGGTAATCCATCGCGCGTACGAACGTGCAGATCGACTCGGCTTCTCGACGCCTGGCTATACCGGACAGATACCGAGCAGTTCTGCGGTTCTGGATGATGGAAGAAATCACCACGAGAACGATGACTCCGCAAACAATGATTGCTGAACTCATACCCCCCCTTGCCTGTCACTAGTGGATCAAGCTCGCTGCTCCTGTGAATCAACAAGGAAATCTTCACATAGCGGAAGGAGAGTTCGCCAGCCACCATCGTCGATTGAGCCGAGCACCCGCAGTGTCCGCTTCTCAGAATCAGCCCAGAACACCTGCACCTCAATCTGATAACGTTCGCCGGAGACGGCCACAACTTCAGCCGTCGCCGGCGAGTCAACCAGCGATGCGAGTTCGGAAACCGAGCGCTTGCGATACGAATCAAGATGCTTTCGCAGGATCGCACGAGCCACTGTCTTGTCCACGTGCCGTTTCTTGCCGGTTACGCTCCTCGGATAAGGTGGATCGCGTCAGCCAGTACCGCAGCGCGCCTTTACCATCTCGATCATACGCTGTGGCTCGCCCACAGAAGCTTCCTGCGCCGGCACGACCGCCGAGAATGACTCAGTGCGTGCTCCCTCTTCGACTTCAACCATTTCGATCGCCGTGCCAATCTCGCGCTCCGTGGATTGTGTGCTGTAGAGGCACCGGATTGGCCGGCAGCGCATCCCCCGAGCAACCCACAAAGAAACCACACCAACTCGTTGCGCTCTCGCATCACTGCATCTCAGATGAGGTGAAGGTCTGTGCAGGAGGAACTCTGGAGGCCCTCATACGCGCAGGTCGATCGCGAGCAATTTCCGGGCGACGCCCCGTAGTCGCGGATCTCCGCTCTCCAGTGGTTCTCCAGTCGGATCGATTGTTCTAAGGCAGTCCACCACCTGCTCCTCATCTCCGCCGTTCGCAAGCACGCGGTACACCCCTCCCACGTAAGCATCGTACTCGGATTGAGCCAACGGCTCGTCTTGAACTCCGATTGGATCCCAATCCTTCAGAAGAACCTCTGAGATGCGGCGCTGAATCTCTCCGGCACGTCGGTGATCTTCAGGCAAGGCCATCCTCCTACTCCCCCGCCCCCAGCGGCACCTTGATGCACGCAGCATAGTGCCCCCCGCCCTTGTCGGCCAGTGGCGGCACGATGCGCGCGCAGTCCGCGTCCTTGAGCGGGTGCTGGCAGCGCGGGTGGAACGGGCACCCGGACGGCGGGTTCGCCGGCGACGGTACGTCCCCCTGCAATACGATCCGGTCGCGGCGGACGCGCGGGTCCGGCACCGGCACCGCCGAGAGCAACGCCTGCGTGTACGGCATCAGCGGGTTGCGGTAGAGCTCGTCGCGGTCGGCGATCTCGACGATCCGCCCCAGGTACATCACCGCCACCCGGTCGGCGATGTGTTCCACCACCGAGAGGTCGTGGGCG
>JBPCJG010000106.1:0-33920 GCA_051005515.1 Longimicrobiaceae bacterium | reverse complement strand
CTTCCGCGCGCGCTCCACGAAGTCCCGGCACTGCTCCGGCTCGCGCACATCGAAGCGGTGCAGCAGGCACCTGCGCCCCGCCTTCTCGACCCATCGCTCCGTCTCCCGCGCGTCCGCGTCTTCCTTGTCGGCTTCGTAGCCGACGGCGACATCGGCTCCCTCCCGGGCGAAAGCGATCGCCACCGCCCTGCCAATGCCGCTGTCGCCGCCGGTGATGATCGCCGCCAACCCCTCGAGCTTGCCGCAGCCGCGGTAGCTGTCCTCCCCGTGGTCGGCGCGGGGCTTCAGCTCGCCCTCCGTTCCGGGCGGCTGCTGCTCGGGTACGTCATCGGCCGGCGTGGGGCCGGCGTGGGGATCGCGCTGCACGGGGTGCTCCTGGAGCGGAGTTGGAGAGTGGCGTACGGACAGCTCCGCTCCGCACATGGCGTACCGACCGGTTGTCATCGCGTTTGGCCTATCTCCGACCGGAATCCCCTTTGACATCTGATAGGCGCCGAGCCGCCCGACATCAGCTCGATCACGCGCGGGCAGCTCGCCGGCTATACCCTGGACCGCCTGCTGCGCCATCTCACCGCGCTGGGTCAGGATTTGCGAATCGTGGTATGCCCCAAACCTGATTCCGCGGCCGTGGCGTTGCTGTCGGTCGTGTCGGAACCCGCTCCGCGCCCCTCCTGACCGATCATTTGGTACCGGGCGGCGTACTTACTGCGCGCCCCCTGCCACCCGCTTCGACATCCTCACTCCGGGGAGCGGCTCCACCCCCGGCACCTCCACCTCAAGCCGCTCCTCCGCCGCGTAGCCGTGCCTGGCGTAGAGCCGTTCCCCCGGGAGCGTCGCCACCAGCTCCAGAGCGCGGAATCCCGCCGCCGCTGCCTCCGCCTCGCAGCGCCGGATGATCGCCGAACCGATCCCCCGCCGCGCCCATGCCGGAGCGACGAAGAAAGCGCGAATGCGCGCTGCGTCGCGGCCCGGATCCAGGAGCGGATCCGGACTCCCTCCCTTCGCCCGGTCGCTCCCGTACAGCGTGGCTCGCCGGCTCCACCCGCCGCAGCCGACGATCTCGCCGTCGGCTCCGGCTACGTAGTACGTGCCGTCCTCGATGAGCTGCGTGTCCACCCCAAAGACGTGCATCACGGCCGCTTCGATCTGCCGTTCGGTGTAGAAGCCCGCGCCGAGCACCCGGATCGAAGCGGGGATCAGCCGGTCGAGCGCCGGAATGTCGGCGGGGGTGGCGAGGCGGATGTGGTATGAGGATTGGCCCTGCAGGCCCACTGCACCCCCTGTGTTGGCGCGTTGTCTCACGTGCCCTTGCGATCCGCTTCCGCGAAGAGGACTGATCTGAGTTCCCGGCTGTGTGCCTCACCGCAGAGTCTCTGCGTTATCTGCGGCGTGTGCGCGCCGGTTTCTAACCCGCCCCGCCCCTACCGGGCCCATAAAGGACCCGGCAGGCAACCGCGCGTCCTCACGGACGCACCCCCCCGAGCGGCGTTCCGCCCGCGAGGGCGGGACGTACCTTGCCGGGGATTTCATACCCCCGGCGCGCCCGGAGGGCGAGCAGTACATTGCAGGGGGTTTCATCCCGTCGCCCGGTACTCTCTCTCGCCCCCACTACCAAAGACAACCCCGATGCAACTCCACCGCAAGCTTCGCCTGTTAGCGCTCGCCCTCGTGCTCGCCTCCTGCGCCACGCTCGGCCAGATCATCCAACCCCCCACCTTTGACGTCGCGTCCGGCCGCCAGGCGGAGCTGCGGCTGCTCGGGCCGTCGCCCTCGCGACCGCTCGGCGGCGCCGCGGTCCGCCTCTGGGCTGACGTCGCGAACCCGAACGCGTTCGGCCTCACCCTTTCGACGGTCGAGGGGCAGCTCGCCCTCGACGGCGTCCAGGCGGCGGACGTCGATCTGCCGCTCGGTCTGCCGCTCGCCGCAGGACAAAGCACCGTGATCCCACTCGACATCGGCATCGGCTTCGCCGACGTGCCCCGGATCGCCACGGTGCTCGGCCGGGCCGTGACCAACCAGGAGGTCGAGTATCAGCTCGTCGGCCGCTTCGGCGTGGACGCCGGTCCGCTGGGGCGACCGACCTTTGGACCGAATACCCTGCTGCGGGGGACGCTGCGGGTAGAACGCTGACGCTACGCCAGGGCGTTTTCGCGGCCGGACGCGCCGCAGAACAGGCAGGCGCTCCGCGTGATCCTCACCATCTCCGCGACGAATTGCAGGTCCGGCGCACGACCGTCGTCCTCGCGCCGCAGCCCCATCACGTCGATGTCGGACTGCGGGGCGCGCGGCACGCACTCCCTGAAGCTTCCCGCGATCACCTGCGAACGGGCGGCCTCCGGGATGCGGACCAGATCACGTAGCTCCGCGAGGTGCACGTACGCATCCGCGATCTCTCCCTCGTCGGGCACGACCGTGAGCAGGTTGAGATCGGCCCTCCAGGCCCGCGCCAGGCGGAGCGCGGTGAGGATGCCGAGGTTCAGGTCGGAGCGGCCGAGGTACTCCTCGAGGGAAAGGCGACGGGGCCGGGGGCGGACCCAGAGGTTGACGGTCTTGCTCATTCCCAGGCCCGCCTGCTCGTGCATCGCCAGCAGCATCACGCCCACCTCGAGGCGGCAGGTTTCCTTGACGATCTCGCGCAGTTCGTCGTGGCGTTCGGGGTGGTGCGGAAGGTTCAGAAAGAGCACGTTCGGCGCGAAGAACGCGCTCCTCAACGCCTGCACTCCCGTGACGATCCCCTCGGCGAAGCCGGCCGAGTCGATCACCGCGCTGGTGGTCAGAACGTCGTTCTTGCGTAGAGTCCGGGCCAGCCCTTCGATCCGTGGCGTGAGGTCGGCAATCGTTTCCGTGGTCGCCACGCCCAGCAGCTTCACCGACCCTTCCGGCCTGCACACGTCGATGAGCAGTCGCAGCTCGCCGCGCAGCGCGGCCGGGTCGAGCACGGGTACGAGCAGGCTCGGCTTCCACGCCCGGCTCGCGCTCATCTCGAGGGCGATCACCTTGCCCGCCGCCCATTCCGCGAAGGCGGCGAAGATGCCGCTGCGCACGGTGCCGGTGCGGGGAGCGACTCCGCGCCAGGTGATCCAGAAGTAGATTCCGCCCACCACGCCCACCGCCAGGAGCCCTACGGTAGGGTTCACGATGAACATGGCGAAGACGCATCCGAGCGCACCCAGGAGGGGCACGATGCGCGGCAGTCGCAAGGTGGGCCGGAAGCTCATCAACCCGAGGCTCGCCTCCGCCAGCATCACGACATTGATCACGGCGTACGTGATCAGAAAGAACATCGTGATCATCGGGGCGATCACGTTCAGGTCGCGCAGCAGGAGTGCCGCCAGCACGATCACGCCGGTGACGAGCATGGCGCGGCGCGGCTCTCCGCCGCTGGTCTTCTCCAGCCATCGCCCGGCCGGTACCAGCCGATCCTTGCCGAGCGCCTGGATGATGCGCGGCGCGCCGACCAGCGAGGTCAGCGCCGACGAGAAGGTGGCCCCGAGCAGTCCGCCGAGCACGGCCGGCCCCCAGACCGCCTTGTCGATCATCACGGTGTAATTCGAAACCAGCTCCTCGGGTGTCGCGACGCGCGCCGTCCACACGGCGAGGGCGACGTAGATCACCAGCGAAACGGCGATGGCCGAAAGCGTTCCGGCGGGGATGCTCCGCCTGGGGCTCTTCAGCTCGCCCGACATGTTCGCGCCGGCCATGATGCCGGTGGCTGCCGGAAAGAAGACGGCGAAAACGAGCCAGAAATTGGTGCCCGCGAAGCCGTTCTCGGGGGCGCCGGGGTAGCTCCCCCAGAGCTGGATCCCACCGCCGGTGCCCTGGATGAATTCCGGAGCTGCGAAGATCGACACGAGGGAGATCCCGATCACCGCCATCACCACGTACTGGATCTTGAAGGCGAGGCTCGCCGAAAGATAGGCGATCACGAAGACCACGCCGAAGATCGCGAGGTCCACGAGGATCGCCGGGTGCTCCGGAAAGACCCACTTCCATCCTTCGCGAAAGCCGAACACGTACATCGCCACGGCGAGCGCCTGCGACAGGTAGAGCGGCACGCCCACGCTGCCCCCGATCTCGAAGCCGAGCGACTTGGAGATGATCGCGTACGGTCCGCCCGCCCCCAGCCGCGTGTTGGTGGCGATGCTCGACAGCGACAGGGCCGTGCAAAGCGTGATCCCGTTGGTCAGCGCGATGATGAGCAGCCCCCCGAGCAGGCCGGCGTTGCCCACGACCCAGCCGAGCCGGAGGTACATGATCACCCCGAGAATCGTCAGCAGCGTCGGGGTGAAAACGCCGGCGAAGGTGCCGAAGAGCTTGGGCCCCTTCGGCAGCACGGTGGCTCCTTGCCCACCGGGTGGATCGAGCCGGGTGGCCGAAGGAGGAGACGGTTCGCTCATGGGAGGTGAGGGGGAGGTTGCCGGGGTGTTCCGTTCGTGCGCCGGTTTCGCGGGAGCAGCCAGAGGAGGACCGCCGCAGGGTAGACGTAGAGCGCGGCGCCGAACAGCGGCGGCAGGATCAGCAGCGCTGCCCAGAGCGCCGCGCGAGACCACTCGAGGCGGCGCGCGCTGGCGAGGAGCCGCGCCTGCTCGTCCCGCTCCGCCAGCAGCGTCAAATCACCGCGGCGCGCGCTGAGGTCGGCCATGCCGTCGGCCGTCGTGCTGCGGGCGCTCGCCAGGAGCAGGCGGAGTAGGCTGCGCCCGAGCCGGACGAGCAGCGCCGCCAGCCCCAGCAGCGCGAGCAGAAACAAGAGAAGGGACACGCTTGAAGCATAGGAGGCATACCGCCGCTGCGCCATGCCGGGCTGACGCGCGGAAGCGGCGGCGTTACACCGGCATCGGCGGCGCGGAAGCGGACACAGCCAGCAGCGTTTCCAGCTCGCCTGCACGCCGCTCGGCGGTGTGCTCCGCGAGGATGCGGGAGCGGGCGGCTGCGCCGATCGCCCGGCGCTCGTCGGGGTGCGTCTCCGCCAGGATACCGAGCACCTCCTCCGTGCTGTCGGGGAGCAGGATCTCCTCGCCCGGGCGCAGGAAATGCTCGATCCCCGGCCAGCGGTCGGAGAGCAGCGCCGCGCCGCAGGCGGCCGCCTCGAAGAAGCGCACCGACGGTGACCAGCCGGCCGCCCGCATCTCGGCCCGCGTCACGTTCAGTTGCCACGCGGCGCTGGAGTAGAACGCGGGGTGCCGGCTCGGGGGGACGTGGGGCAGCCGGCGCACGTTGGTGGGCCAGCGGATCGCTTGCGGGTACTGCGGGCCAGCAACCAGGAAGGTGCGGTCACCAGCCCTGCGCGCCGGCTCCAGCAGCAGGCGGTCGAGCGTCGGCTGACGGTCCTCGGCGTAGGTGCCCATGTACGCGAGGTCGGCCGCGAACTCCGCCTGCGGAGAAGTCTCGCCGTAGACCCGTTCATCCACCGAGCAGTAGAGCGGCACCGCCTCGCGGGCTCCCAGCTCGCCCTCGACCACGGCCTGCAGGAAAGGACCGCCGGTGAACGACAGGTAGCGGGTGAAGACGGGGACCTGGTCGCGGCGCAGGTACTCCGCTTCCCCGCGGCGCAGGAGCCCGACGGTGACCGGCGTGTCGATGTCGTAGAAGAAGAGCGGCTCGACGCAGGCGCCCGCGAGCGCGTCGATGACTTCCCTGCCGCGGTGGACGTAGGAGCCCACCAGAGTCGCATCCGCATCCCGGGTCTCTGCGGTGGCGCGCTCGCGCACCCGCTCCCAGCGATCGTACAGCTCGAGCCGGCAGAACGGCGGGTCGGGGAGATCCCGGTGTCCGCCGCCGTACCAGGGGGCGTTCCACTCGTAGAAGACGATCTCGTGGCCGCGCGCCGCGAAGGCTCCGAGCAGCGCCCGATAGGTGGTGGCGTGGCCGTTCCCCCAGCTCGAGGAGACGGCGAGTCCGAACACTACCAGCTTCACGCGGCTGCCTCCGCGGGCGTTCGCAACAGCGGATCGAGGAGCGCGGCGCGCTGCGCGTAGCCGTGGTCGCGCAGCGCCCGCCGTCGCGCAGCCGCACCGATCTCCCGGGCGCGCGCATCGTCGACCCGGACGACGTAATCCGCTACCGCCTCCGCGCCGTCGGCGACGAGGATCTCGGCATCCGGTTGAAAGAACTCCTCGATCCCGCGCCACGCATCGGTGATCTGGCACGCTGCGGCCCCCGCCGCCTCGAACATGCGGGTCGCGGGCGACCAGCCGTTCTCCACCATCGAGTCGCGGTGGACGTTGAGAACCAGGCGCGCGGCGGCGTTGACGGCGTTGTGGCGCGCGGTAGGAACGTGGCCGAGGAGCTCGACGTTGGCCGGCAGGGGGCGGTCCGACCAACCTTCGCCGCCGAGGGCGAAGCGGGCGTCGGGGACCAGCTCCGCCGCCCTGACAAAGAACTCCTCCACGCGCCGCTCGCGGTCCGGGAGCCGGTTGCCCATGAAGAGCAGCTCCCAGCGCCGCTCCACATCGGGCGGCGGGGCGTGCGCCTCGGGATCGACCGCGTTGTAGACGGGCGTGCACGCCCGCGCCCCCGCCCGCAGGTAGCGCTCGACGATGGGGGGCCCGCCGCCGTAGGTGAAAACGTGGTTGAAACGGGGGACGCAGGCGTGGAACGGATCGGCGGGATCGTCCGCGAGCCGCTGCAGCGTGGCCGGGGCGTCGACGTCCAAAAACGCCGTCCGCACCTCGCCGCCGCTCCCCGCGGCGACGGCGGCCTCCAGTTCCCCGTCCCAGATCCCGACGCCGCTGCACTTGAAGACCCAGTCGCTGTCCGCAAATGCCTCGCGCACCAACTCATCGCGTTCGCCTGCGTCGGAATAGACGCGGACGCGCGCGTAGGGCGGGTCTTCGGCGAGATCGCGATGCTGCTGCCGGCCGTACGCGTCGGGCTCGCAGAAGGTGATCCGGTGCCCGCGTTGGTGGAGCGCGCGCAGCAGCCCGCGGTAGTAGGTAGCCGCGCCGTTCCAGTACGCGGAGACCAGCGAGGATCCAAAGAACGTCAGCTCCATGCCGCGACGCGCTCGGGGGGTGCGCTGCTGTCGCAAGTCCCCAGCTCGGCGACGATGTCCAGCAGCTCGCCGGCGCGGTGGTCGCAGGTGTGTCGGGCGAGCACGGATTCGAGCCCCCGCGCCGCCTGCTCTGCGGCTGCTTCCCTGTCACCCAACAAACGGAGGATCTCGCTGCGCAGCTCGGCCGGTGTTTCCCCGACCGCGTAGTCGCCCGGGCGGAACAGATCCTCGGCGTCGGACCAGGGCGCCGACACCAGTGGGATGCCGCAGGCGAGTGCCTCGAAGACCCGGATCGTCGGGATCCCCGGGAGCCCTTCCACGTACGCCTGCCGGGGAATGTGCAGGGTGACTCGACTCCGGGCAAAGATCTCCGGGACCTCCAGTGAGGCGGCCCAGCCGCGGTAGTCTACTCCCGCCTTTGCCAGCGCCTCGACCGCTTCCCCGGGGTAGCGCACGCCGTACGCGGCCCAGCGCAGCTCCGGGTGGGCGCGCGCGGCGGCGAGCCAGAAGCGCTCCAGCTCGACCGATCGCTCCGCATCCCCCCAATTGCCGATCCACACCACGTCGTCGCTCTCGGGGCGCTCCAGCGGCCGGAAGCGGCGCGTGTCCGCTGCCTCGTGCAGCGTCCAGGCCCGGTGTGTTCCGAAGCGCTCGAGGTAGATCCGCCGCAGCACCTCGCCGAAGGCGAGCACCCCGTCGTAGGCGGACAGGTTGAATCGCGCGATCGCCGCCGGATCGCTCCAGGGACGGTGGTGGGTGTCGTGGAAGAGCAGCGTCCAGCCGGCGCCGCGCCGGCGGAGATGACCGAGGGCGCCGACCAGCCGGGGGGAGTTCCACTCGTGGACCAGCACCACGTTTGCAGTCCGGGTGGCGTCCTCCAGCCGCTCCAGCAATTCCTCGTCGGCGGGGTCGTAGCTGCGCACGCCGATCTCGGGGTAGGCGCGGGCGAACTCCACCACCGGCGCGAAGCCGTGCTCCTTGACCAGGTTGCGGGCGGACCAGGGGAGGCGCGGCTCCCAGGCGGTGACGGTGTGGCCGCGCGCGGCGAGCGCGCTGAGCAGCCCGCGCAGGAAGTGCGCGTTGCCGTGGTTCCAGTCAGAAACGGCGCTGTGGACGAAGCAGGCGAAGTTCACGCGCGCACGTCGGTGGCGCTGGCGGCGGGCGATCCGCTCACCGCCAGCTCGGCGTACAGCACACGGTAGTCTGCGGCCATACGGTCGGCGGTGTAGCGGCGCTCGGCACGGCGCCGGGCCGAGCCGGCCATCCGGTCGCGCGACGACGGGTCTTCGTGCAGCTCGGTGAGCGCGGCGGCCAGCGCCGCGTCACTGCCGGCGGGGAAGAAGCGCGCGCAGCCGTCCCATAGCTCCCGAAAGGAGCCGATGTCCGAGAGCAGCAGCGCGCAGCCGGCGAACGCCGCCTCCAGCGGCGCCAGCCCGAACGGCTCGTAGAGCGAGGGAGCTACGTACACGCTCGCCCGCGACAGCCACGCGTCCACCTCGGCGCGCTCGACGCGGTCGTGCGACGTCAGGTGCAGCGGCTCGTAGCGCTCGCCGGACGGCGCCACGGTGGCGCCAAGCAGGTGCGCCTCCACGCCGGCGCCGCCGAGGCGGCCGACGGCGCGGTCGAGCACCTCCGCGCCCTTGGCGCGGTCCCAGGCCCGGCACGCGCACACCACCAGCACCCCGTCGCTTCCGTCGGCGGCAGGACCGGCCCCCTCGACGGGCAGGATGCCGTTGTGGATCACCTGGTCGGCGGCGCGCCCGTACTCCCGCAGGAGCAGACGCGACTGATACAACGTCGGCGTGACGACAGAGTCGGCGGCGGCGAGCCCCGCCCGCACCCAGCCGCCGTACTCCCGCCACTCCGCGGGAGCGGCCCGACCCAGCGTTTCGCGCCACCAGGAAAGCACGTCGCTGTGCCCCGCGACCAGCACGGGTGCACCGAAGTCGTGCACCGCGTACGCGTACTGGTTGAGGTGCACGAGGTCGGCGCACCAGAGCCGGGCGGTGTGGGCGAGCCACTCCCCGGCGGCGGCGACATCCGCCGCGGCCCCCTGCATCCACTCCAGCCGGTAGGAGCGGGAGGTGACCTCCACCCCCGGCGCCAGCGCCGCCAAGCGGTCGTCGCGCCGCTCGCCCACTACGGCGACCAGCACCTCGTCGCCGGCGGAGCGCAGCTCGCCGGCGAGCGTCGCGACGTGGTCCCAGACGCCGCCTACCGTGTCCGCCGTAAGGAAGACCCTCATCTCCCCAGAATGGCGTCCAGCACCTCGGCGACCGCCACCAGCTCCGTCGCCGCTGCATCGAAAGCCGCGCCCGCGGCGACGCGCTCGACCCAGCGGACGATCGCGCGTCCTCCCCAGTCGTCGGGCGGCTCGGCGAGCGGCTCGGCGGAGGTGCCGCGGAAGCGCTCCGCGGCGAAGTCGTAGAACGAGCCGCGCAGATTGTGGAGGGATGCGCCGCCCTCCGACCCGTGGAAATCCGCGGCGATGGTCGCGTCCCTTCCCGCGTGCAGATCCCAGGAGCAGGCGACCTCTACCACGGCACCCGTGTCCAGATCGAGCCGCGCGGTGGCGAAGTCCTCGGCGCGCCCGTCGCCGTGTGCCAGCCGCTCGCCCCCGGCGAAGCGGCGGCTGGAGACGCCGACAACTGGGGGGAAGCCGAGGGTCCAGAGCGCCAGGTCCACCAGGTGCACCCCCAGGTCCATGACGCACCCTCCGCCGGCCAGACGCGGGTGGCGGAACCACGCCTTGTCGGGGCCGTAGGCGTTATGGAAGACCAGCCGCGCGGCGTAGACACGGCCGATCGCGCCGTCCGCGACCAACTCGCGGACCGCCCGCGCCGCCCCGGTGTGCCGGTACGACAGGTCCACCTCGAGCAGGCGGTCCGCGGCGCGCGCGGCGTCCACGACGCCGCGCGTCTCCGCGGCGCTGCGCCCGAGCGGCTTCTGGCAGAAGACCGCGGCTCCCGCTGCGAGCGCCCGCAGCGCCTGCCCGGCGTGCAGCGCGTTCGGCGTCGCGATCACCACGCCGTCCGGCTCCGTGGCGAGCAACGCCTCGAGGTTCTCGCAGGGTGCGGCGTCGGGGGCGACGTCGCTCGCCGCGGCGGCCGCGGCTGCGTCCGGGTCGGCGATCGCCACGATCTCGGCGACCCCGCTCTCCGCCACCGCTTGCAGGCGGTGGCGCCCGATCCACCCGACGCCGAGGAACGCCAGGCGGGGACGGGTGGGCGGGGTGGCGGTTCCTGCCGCGGACGCGGGCGCAGCCGCCCCGGCGTTCACACCGTCACCAGCGCCTTGAGAAAGCCGTCGGGGCGGTCGCGGGTCGCGTCGAGCGCCTCGTCCAGCCGTTCGAGGGGGTAGCGGTGCGTATAGAGCAGCGCCGGGTCGAGCCGTCCGGATACGATGGCTTCGACGGCTTCGCGCATCCCCTGCCGGTAGACTGCCGGGTCGCGTTCGTGCGCGTTGATCACGTCCAGACCCCGCCAGTTCCAGAGCTGCATGTCCACCTGCCGCGGCCCGTCCTGGTGGTAGCCGGCGATGACCAGCCGACCGCGGACGCGGGTCAATTTCGCAGCCAGGTCGAGCGGCGATTGCTTGCCGGTCGCCTCGATGACCACGTCGCAGAGCTCTCCGCCCGTGAGCTCGCGCACCTCGTCCACGGTCGACGAGGGATCCTGGAGCGGTACTGCCGCTGCAGCGCCCATCGCGGTGCCTACCGAAAGCGATAAGTCGCGCCGGGAGACGGCGATCACGCGCGCACCGACGCCACTGGCGAGCTGCGTGAGCAGCGCGCCTAGAAAGCCGATCCCGACGACGGCGATGGTCTGTCCCGCGGCGACGCCGCTGCGGCGGAAGATGTTCATCGCGCAGCCGAGCGGCTCTCCCGGAAAGGCGGCGCCGTCGAGCCCGGGAGGCAGCGGCACGATCTGGTCGGCCGACACCATGTCGTATTCGGCATACGCGCTCTGCGAAAGGAGCGCCACGCGGTCCCCTTCCGCCACTTCCGCCACCGCGGATCCGACGGCGTCCACGACACCCCACCCCTCGTGCCCCGGGGCGCCGGCCGGGAGCGGGTAGTCGAACCACGGCTGCCCCGCCCACACGGCCAGGTTCGACGCGCACACCCCCGATCCCTCCAACCGCACGAGCACCTCGCCGGACGTCGGCGCGGGGATCGGCCGCTCCCGCAGCTCCAGGCAGCCAGGGGAGGCGAGGACCGCGGCCCGCATCGTCCGCTGTGCGACCCCCCTCGCGCTCATCCCACCGCCAGGACCGGACGCGACTCCCGCCGCGCGGGCGCGGGGGAGTGGAGTGCCGGCAGCTCCGTCTCGTTCAACCATTCCACCAGCCGCTCCAGCCCCTTCTCCCACGGCATCCGAGGGCGCCAGCCGAACGCGTCCCGGGCGTGGGAGGTGTCGGACACGTAGATGCGCTGGTCGCCCGGCCGCCAGGCGTCCGCTTCCACCGGCACCTCACGGCCGGTGATCTCCTGCAAGCGGTCGATCACGCGCCGCACCGAAACCGCGTTCCCGCTCCCGCCACCGATGTTGAAGACGCTTCCGGAAAGCCGCTCGACATTGGCCATGGCGGTGCGCAGCGCGGCGACCAGGTCGCCGATCCACAGAATGTCCCGCACCTGACAGCCGTCTCCGTACACGGTGATCGGCCGCCCCACGAGGAGCGAGCGGGCGAAGTGCGCTACCCACCCCTGGTCTTCGGTCCCGAGCTGACGCGTTCCGTAGATGCAGCTCATGCGGAAGACCAGGGTGCGCAGGCCGAAGACGCGCGCGTAGTCGCGGACGTACTGGTCGGCGGCGCCCTTGGAGCAGCCGTAGGGGGAGTGGAAGTCGAGCGGGGCCGACTCGGAAACTCCGTCGCCGCCGTCGGCGTACTCGTACGCCCCGCCATTCTTTTGGACGGGGAGGTCGGAAAGCTCGCCGTACACCTTGTTGGTAGAGGTGAAGAGCAGGGGCGGTGGGGACGGCAGGGCGCGCGCGGCTTCGAGCAGGTTGAAGGTGCCGAGCAGGTTGGTGTGCAGGTCGAGCACGGGATCTTCGAACGAAGTGGTCACGGCGACCTGCGCGGCCAGATGAAAGATCTCGCGCGCCCCGGCGACGAGCTGGGCTACTCGCGCGGCGTCGCGCACGTCCGCGTTCTCGATGCGCACCCGGCCTCCGTGCCGGTTCCGCAGCCAGGCGGCGTTGCTGCGCACTCCCGGCCGCGAGAAGTTGTCGGCGACCACCACCGCTCCGCCGTCCGCAAGGATGGCGTCGGCGAGGTTGCAGCCGATGAAGCCGGCGCCTCCCGTGATCAGCGTGTAACCCCCCCTCATCTCCACTCCCCGTTTAAGACGATTAGATGGTGAGACCGCGGGCGGCCAGCTCCGCGGCGTGTTCCCTGAGGCCATCCTGCGGCCGTTCCTGCTCCTGTAGCCACTCCACCAGCTCCGCCATCCCGGCGGGGAAGGAGACCCTGGGTGCATACCCGATCCGCTCGCGCGCCCGGGTGATGTCGGCAAAGCAGTTGCGGATGTCGCCCACCCGGTAGCGGCCCGTCACCTCCGGCTGCAAAGCCGCGCCCAGCACCTCCGCGAGCGTTTCGGCTACCTGACGCACGGAAACCGCGCTCCCGGACCCGACGTTCAGCGCCTCCCCCACCGCACCGCCCTCTTCACCCGCCAGCAGCAGAGCGCTCACCACGTCGTGGACGGAGACGAAGTCCCGCCGCTGTTCCCCATCCTCGAAGATCAGCGGCGGCTGGCCGTTGAGCAGACGGGAGCTGAAGATCGCCGCCACGCCGGTGTACGGGTTGGAAAGCGACTGCCGGGGCCCGTAGATGTTGAAGAAGCGCAGCGCCACGGACGGGATCCCGTACGCGTCGCCGATCTGCAGCACCATCTTCTCCTGGTCTGCCTTGGTGAGGGCGTAGATCGAAGCGGGCTCCAGCGGCTTCGCCTCGTCGGTGGGGAGCGGCTCCAACGGTGTGCCATCGCGGTCGCGCACTTCCCAGTCGTGCGCCCGTAGCTGTTCGGGCGAGCGTCGCGCGACCGATGGATTTCTACCGTCGGGACGCGCGTAGCGGCCTTCGCCGTAGATCGACATGGAGCTGGCTACGACCAGACGCTCGGGTTCGATCTCCCGATCCACCAGGGCCTGGAGCAGATTCGCCGTCCCCAGGGTGTTGACCGCGGTGTACTCGGCGATGCGGTACATCGACTGCCCCACGCCGACCGCCGCCGCCAGATGAAAGATCACGTCCACGTCGCGCACCGCGCGATCCACTGCGTCGGGGTCGCGCACGTCGCCCCGCAGCAGCTCCGCCTCGTCCGGGAGCCAGGCCGGCTCCCGCCGCTGGGGGCCGTGAACTTGCGGGTCGAGGTTGTCGAGGATCCGCACCCGGTCTCCCCGCGTGAGCAGGGCGTCGACCAGGTGGCTCCCCACGAACCCCGCTCCGCCGGTCACCAGGACGCTCCGTCCGCTCAAGCCGCACCTCCGCCGAAGTGATCACTTCCGTAAAGCTCTGGAACGAACCGAACAACCTTTCTCACTGGGACTTTACCCTCGATCCGGGCTGGGACCGGTACGCCGCGCTGGTGCGCGAAACCGCCGCCGCCCTGCGTGAGTCGGGTACCGAGCTGCCGCTCGTGCTCGGCGGCATCTCTCCCATCGACCCGAGCTTTCTGCGCCGCATGCGGGTCATGGGAGTGCTCGAGGCGGTGGACGTGCTCGCCGTTCACGGCTTCCCGCTCGACTGGAATCTCTGGCCGCTGCGGGAGTGGCCGCATAAGCTGGCCGCGATCCGCGCCGAATTCGGGATGCCGGTATGGATCACCGAGACCGGCGTCTCCTCCTTCGCGAACGAGGAGTTCGCGGCGTGGGGGCTGCGCGAAAGTCTCCGGATCCTGGGCGATGAAGAGGTCTTCTGGTATTCCCTTCTCGACCTCGCCCCCGCGCACGAAGCCACCACCCGCCACAAGCAGGCGGAGGGAAGCTCCTACTTCCGGCACTTCCACTTCGGGTTGCTGCGCTGGGACGGTACTCCGAAGCGTGCCGTCGAGGAGTTCTCCCCCGAATTCGGGATCTGCCAGTGGTTTCAGTGGCGAGACGAAGCGTCGCTCACCCTGGCCGCCGACTGGCTGCAGCGGCTGGGCGTGCGCCGGGTGCGGACCGGCCTGAGCTGGGCGGAAAGCTACCTGCCCGGCGCATGGGAATGGTTCGACACGATCATGGCGGCTCTCGAACCCTTCGAGGTGTGCGTGACCCTCTGCTTCACGCCGCCCTCGCTGGGGGTCCGGGCCGACCATACCAGCCCACCGGTAGCGCTCGAAGAGTTCGTCTGGTTCGCGAGCCGGGTGGTGGAGCGCTATGCCGCCACCTCCATGTCTGCGGGGGAGCAGATGTAGACTTCTCCGCCGATGCGTTCATCGATCCGCAAGCCGGCGGAGCGGAGCATCGCCTCCATCCCCGCCTGGTTGGGGATCCACCAGTTGGTGGGATCATTCGCGTACTCTCCTTCCACGAAGTACATCGCGGGGAAGCGGGGGTGCTCGAAGATCGCCCGCTCCTCGAAGGGGTAGTCGGATTCCAGCGGCAGCGTCCCGCCGCAGCCGCGCAGCATGCTCTGGAAGACGAGCCGGCGCCGCGGCAGCGCCGCCACCCGGTCGAGCGCGAGGAGCGGATGGCGAAGGTGGTAGAACACCCCCATGAAGAGCACGTAGTCGAAGCGCCGGCCGAGCGAGCCGACGTCGTAGACGTCGAGCTCCAGAAACTCGATCTCCGCCCCCGCCGCGCTGGCCGCGAAACGCGCCTGCGCCAGGTAGTGCGGATCGTGATCGATCGCCGTGACGGTGGCGCCGCGGCGGGAGAGCTGCTGCGAATAGAAGCCCGCGTTGCAGCCGATGTCGAGCGCCGTCAGCCCGGTCATGTCCGCGGGAAACGCGGTTGCGACCTGCCGCCAGAGGTCGCGCAGGAAGTCGCCGAGCGGATGATCGGGGGCCGTGCGGACCCCCCGCACTTCCAGGTCGTGGAACCACGGACCCAGCTCCGAGATGCGCCGGGCGATGGTGGGGGCGTTCACGAAGCGGCCGGAGCGAGACGGCTCAGATAGGCCTCTTCCCACCGACCAAGCCGGCCGTCCACCTCGGGGGAGGGAACGCCGGAAACCAGCCGCTGCGCGAGGCGCACGCCCAGCCGCGTCGCCTGGAGTGACTCCGCGTCGGCCAGACGCTCCGCCGACACCAGCTCCGCCGCTTCCATTTCGAGCGCGAACGCCAGGCGATCCAGGCGTGAAAAGCACTCCCCGCGCCATGTCTCGACCGCCTCGAGTTCCGCCGTGATCTCTGTCATCTCTCCCGGTTCTGGTGAGCGCCTGAGAGCTGCTGCGGAAGCCCCCGCGGAGGGGAGCCGGTCGGGGTGGTGGTGGAGGAGCAACCTTCATGCCGGTCGAAACAAAATGCGCGCCGCGATCAGCCGCCTGCGCGCACGCTTCCTGCGTATCGAACCGGATACTTTTAGACGACGCTTACACGAGGAGAGGACAGGATGCTGAAACGCGCACTGAAGACGGCTGCGTGGCTGAAGGCGCCCAAGGCCATGTTCGCGATCACGAATCCGAAAAAGGCGGCGGTGATCAAGGGGATCGACTGGGCGGCGGAGATGGTCGGCAGGCCGCGCCGCAGGCGCTCGCCACTGCGCACTGCCGCCAAGGGTCTGGCGGCCGCAGCGGTCGCCATTCCGGCGGGGATCTGGCTGGGAAAGAAGGTGCTCGGCGGGGAAGGATCCGAAGCGGAGAACTACTGAGCAGGGCCCGGTCCGGCCGAAGCTGACACACCCGGGAGGTCCTCCGCCGCCAGGCGGAGGACCTCCCGGGCGTTTTCGTACGCGATGGCTTCGATCGCCTCCGGGATCGACAGCCAGACGCACTCCGAGACGCCTTCCTCCGGCTGGGGTACCGCCTCTCCGCGGAGGGCCTCCACGAGAAAGAAGTGGCAGTACTTGTGGATCGTCTGCCCGCCGAAGCGAAAGAACCAGTCGATGGTGTCGAGTTCGCGACCCATGGCCAGCTCGGAAAGGCCGGTTTCCTCGCGGACCTCCCGGAGCGCCGCCTCGGAGGCGGTTTCGCCCGCTTCTACATGTCCCTTCGGGAGACCCCAATGTCCGTACCGATCGCGCACCAACAGCACGCGGACGATCCCGCCGCGGCAGCGGAAAACGACTCCGCCGGCGCTGGTTTCGATGCGGCTGGGCGGGCGCGTCCGGACGGTGCGGCGCGGGGTCATTTCCCGAGCTCCTCCTCGACGATCTGCACCGCGTTCGTAGCCGCTCCCTTGCGCAGGTTGTCGGCGACCACCCAGAGGTGCAGCGTCCGCGGCAGGTGCGGATCGGCGCGCACCCTGCCGACGAACACCTCGTCGCGCCCCGCCACCTCGAGCGGCGTCGGGAAGTCCGCCGCGGCGTGGGCCACGCGGATCCCCGGCCGCGCCGCGAGCGCGGCGCAAGCCTCCGCCGCGGAGAGCGGGCGCGAGGTTTCCACCGCGAGCTGCACCGCGTGGCCCACCTCCACCGGCACGCGCACGCAGGTGCTCGCGACCGGTAGCTCGGGGAGCGCGAGGATCTTGCGCGTCTCCGCCGTCATCTTGCGCTCTTCCTCCGTCCACCCCTGTCCGTCGGCCTCACCGATCCAGGGGACCACGTTGCCGTGGATCGCCCGGAGGAAGGGGGTGCAGTCGTCACAGGGCGTTTCGCGCTGCCGGAGGAGCGCGGCTCGTCCCCGCTCTCCGGCTCCGCTCACCGACTGCAGCGTGGTGGCGACCACCCGCTCCAGGCCGGCGACGCGGTGCAGCGCGTCCAGCGCAACCACCATCTGGATGGTGGAGCAGTTGGGGTTGGCGACGATCCCCTTCGGGCGGTTCAGCGCCGCCGCGCCGTTCACCTCGGGGACCACCAGCGGGACCTCCGGATCCATGCGCCAGGCGGAGGAGTTGTCGACCACGAGCGCTCCTTCCTCTGCCGCCCGCGGCGCCCACTCGCGCGAGCGATCGGCGCCGGCGGAAAAGAGCGCCACGTCGACGCCGCGGAAGGAGCCTTCCCGCGGCGCGGACACCTCCCACTCCCGCCCGCCGAAGGCGAGGTGCGTCCCCGCGGAGCGGGGCGAGGCGAGCAGCGTCAGCCGCTCCACCGGCAGCGCCCGTTCTTCGAGCACCCGCAGCATCGTCCGCCCCACCGCGCCGGTCGCGCCGAGCACCGCGACGTGCATTCAGCCCTCCGTGGAACGCGCGATCTCGGCGAAAAAGGCGCCGTGCAGCGCCTCGACCGCCCGCTGCTCGTCGTCGCCCGCGACGAGCAGGGTGATGGAGATGGAAGAGGTCGAGATCCCGTACACCTCTACGCCCACGTCGCAAAGCGCTCCGAAGGCGCGGGCGTAGACCCCCGGCCTGCCGGTCATCCCGCTGCCGACGAGGGCGATGCGGGAAAGGCCGCCCTGCACCTCGGGATCGCCCGCGCCCAGCCCCGCCGCGACCTGCGACGCGACCTGACGCCCCCGCTCCAGCGCCCCCTGCTCGACCGTGAACTGGAGCTGGGCGCTTCCCCCGGGCTCGGGTGATTCGGTGATCATGTCCACGCTGATCCCGGCGTCGGCCAGGGCCGAGAGCAGCGCCGCCAACGTCTGGATTCCACCAGGCAAACCGCGCTGGACGAGCTTGGCGTAGCCGGGGGAGGCCGCGATTCCCGTGACCAGGGTGTCTTCCATGCGGGCGGGGGTGTGGGTGATCAGGGTGCCGTCGCCCACGGCGTCTTCCGGGAGCGCGGAGCGGACCTGGACGTCCACCCCGAAGCGGGCGCCGATCTCGACGGCCCGCGGATGCACGACGCGCGCGCCGGCGGTCGCGAGCTCCAGCATTTCCTCGTGCGAGATCTGGTCAATCAGCCGTGCGCCAGGGACGGTGCGGGGATCCGCCGTGTATACGCCCGGCACGTCGGTGCGGATCTCGCACCGATCCGCGTCCAGCGCCACGGCGAGCGCGACGGCGGTGGTGTCCGAGCCTCCCCGTCCGAGGGTGGTCACCTCGCGGGCCCGGCTCACGCCCTGGAAGCCCGCGACGATGGGGATCTGCCCCGCGGCGAGCGCCTCCCGCACACGTTCCGCCCGGATCTCGCGGATGCGGGCGTCGGTGTGCGCTTCGTCGGTGACGATCGCCGCCTGGCTCCCGGTGAACGAAACCGCCTCCGCCCCCGCCTCGCGGATCCCGATCGCCAGCAGCGCCATCGAGATCCGCTCGCCCGCGGTCAGCAGCATGTCCAGCTCGCGCGGGTGGCAGCGCGCTCCACTCTCGCCGCCGGCCACCCGCGCCGCCAGGGCCAGCAACTCGTCGGTGGCGTCGCCCATCGCCGAAACCACCACCACCAGCTCGCACCCCCGCGCTCGCGTCGCCACCACCTCCCGCGCCACGGCGCGGAGGCGCTCGGGGGTCCCCACCGAGCTGCCGCCGTACTTCTGGACGACCAGCACGCGGCTCGACCCGGCCCGCGGCTCAGAACACCTGCAGAGCGCCCACGTACTTGCCGGGGTTGGCCTGGATGTCCGCCATCAGCCGGCGCAGCGTCGTGATGGAACGCTGCATCTCCTCGTAGATCGCGGGATCCTCGATCAGGCGGCCGAGGGTGCCGTCCCCCTGCTCCAGCTGCGTGCCGATGCGGTTCAGCGTCGCCATCGCCTGCCGCGCCTCCACCAGGGTCGGGCCGAGCTGGTCCGTCTGGGTGCTGAGGTTCTGCAGCACCCCGCCCGCTACCTGCGCCGTCTGCCCGAACGCGGCGAGCGTGGTGTCGGCGCGGGCCATCAGGGTGGGAACGCCGGTGGTGGGCGAGTTGAGCTGCGCGCTCAACTGCTCGAGGTTCGCGCTCGCCTGCTGTGCGTTCGCGAGGATCTGCTTGACCTCGCCTCCCGAAACGGTCTGGCCCAGCTCGTTCATCACTTGGTTCGCGCTTTCGGTGGTGCGGCGGAAGTTGTCCGAAGCCGCGAGCACGTTGCGCGACACCTGCGCGTACGTCCCGGTCTGCTGGTCGACGAAACCGCCGATCTGCTGGCTGGCTTCCGCGAAGTTCTCGACCGCCTCGCGGATCTTGACCGCGGTTTCCTCTGTGAAGGCGATCTGCACGCGGCTGGAGAGGATTTCGAGGTCACCCGCGATACGGGCTGCAACCGCCGTGAGCTGGGTGATGTCGGGGAGGGCGGCGCCCGGAAGCACCCCTCGAGACGTGGTGACGGTGAACTGCTGCTCGGGATACTGCGCCTCCGAGACGAGCTCCGCCTGCCAGTCGCCGAAAAACGTCTGCGCGGAAAGCAACACGGCGGGGTCGCCGGGGAAGACCAGGTCCGGCTGCACCGACATGGTCACGAAGACGCCGTCGCCGCGCGGCCCGAGCTGGATCTTTTCGATGCGTCCTACCTGCACGCCGCGATAGTTGACGGGGTTGCCCTCGGTGAGCAGCCCCACCTGGCGGAAGCTGGCCACGATCTCCCGCTGCTGTCCGCCCCAGGCGCGGCCCGTCAGCCAGTACGCCCCGACGGCGACGATGATGATGCCGAGGACCACCACTACGCCGACCACCACTTCATTCTTATACTTCATGGGCAAACCTCATTGCGGTGACTCGTTCATGCGTGTGAGGTGGATCCGGCGCGTCACGCTCCCGCCCCGGCGTGCTCTTTCTCCGCCTGCTCTACCAGCTCCGGTTTGCCGTCGATGAAGCCGCGGACTATCGGGTTCTCCGTCTGCTGGATCTCCTCGGGTGTGCCCGCTTCCACGATCCTCCCCTCGTACAGCATCCCGATCCGGTCGCTGATGCGGTAGGCGCTCTCCATGTCGTGCGTGACCACGAGCGAGGTGGCGCCTAGATCCTCCTGCATCTTCCGGATCAGCCGGTCGATGGTGGTGGTGGTGACCGGATCCAGTCCGCTGGTGGGCTCGTCGTAGAGCAGGTAGCGGGGGCGGAAGGCCACCGCCCGCGCCAGGCCGGCCCGCTTCTGCTGACCCCCCGACAGTTCCGACGGCAGCCGGTCCTCGTAGCCGTCGAGATCGACGCGACCCAGTGAATCCGCAACCCGCTCGCGGATCTGCTCCTCCGAGAAGCCGCCCTGTTTGCGCAGCCCCATGGCGATGTTTTCAAAGATCGTCATGGAGTCGAAGAGCGCCGCGAACTGGAAGACGTACCCCATCTGGCGGCGCAGCTCGTACAATTTTTCGCGGGCGAGGCGCGGGACGTCCATCCCGTCCACCATCACGCTCCCGGAGTCCGGCTCTACCAGGCCGGCAATGTGTTTCAGCGTCATCGACTTCCCGGCGCCGCTGAAGCCGATGATCGAAAAGGTCTGTCCGTCCCCGACCTCCAGGGAGACGCCGCGCAGCACCTCCTTTTCGCCAAAGGATTTGTGCACGTCCTTGAGCTCGATGCTCACTTCAGCAGCACCGCCGCCCAGAACGCGTCGAACACCAGGATGAGCATGCTCGCGATGACCACCGCCCGCGTGGTCGCGATTCCGACGCCCTCCGCTCCCCCGGTGGTGGTGAAGCCCTGGTGGCAGCCGATCAGCGTGACGAGAAAGCCGAACGAGGTGGCCTTGATGAGCGAGTAGGTGACGTCGAAGGGGTCGTAGAAGAGGCGCAGCCCGTAGAGGAACTGCGTGCTCGACATGCCCAGCAGGTTGAGCGCCGTGATCCACCCGGCGATGACTCCGATCACGTCGGAAAAGGCCACCACCAGCGGGAACATCAGAGTGCCGGCGAGGATGCGCGGGACCACGAGGTAGGAAACCGGGTTGTACGCCATCGTCTCGAGGGCGTCGATCTGCTCGGAAACGCGCATGGTGCCGAGCTCCGCCGCGATGTTGGCGCCGACCCGCCCGGAAAGGGCGAGCCCGGTGAGCACCGGGCCCAGCTCCAGGATCATGGTCTTGCCGACCAGGGTGCCCACGAAGTAGAGCGGCACCGCGCCGGTGAAGGTGTACGACGCCTGCAGGGCGAGCACGATGCCGGTGAAGGCAGCGATGAAGAGCGCGATGGGAATGGAGTTCACCCCCAGCCGCCGCATCTGCGTGATCAGCAGCGGCGCCCAGGTGGGGACGTCCAGCAGCGCCTTGCCACTCTGCCCCACGAAGTGGCCGAAGCGCCCCATCGCGGCGAAAGCGCCGAGTGTGGCGCCCCCCACTGCTGCGAACGGCTGCCTCAGGCTGGGATGCATGGCGCGCAAGGTATCCCCCGCCGGTCTCAGCGGCCAGCCGCGCCGGGAGCCGCGAGCAGGCGCGTCCACTCCCGCGGCTCGATCCTGATCCCGGTGAAGAAGCGGCCGAACTCGCCGTAGCGGGCGCTGGCGTCGTCGTAGCGCATTTCGGTGACGATGCGCTTGAACTCCAGCGGGTCTCGGGCGAAGAGCGTCACTCCCCACTCCCAGTCGTCGAAACCGACCGAGCCCGTGATGACCTGGAAGATCCTTCCCGCGTAGCGGCGGCCGGTCAGGCCGTGACCGCGCATCAGCCGGGAGCGCTCCGCGACCGGCAGCGTGTACCAGTTGTCGGCACCCGTCCGCCGCTTGCTCATGGGGTAGAAGGAAACGTAGCGCATGTCATCCGGGACCCGCGGATAGAGCCGGCTGCGGACGTGGTCGCTCGCCCCCTCCGCCGCCCTCCGCTCGGCGATTTCGTCCGCGTACTCCGCGGAGTCGGGGGCGTGGCGCGCGGCGACTTCGGCGGTGGCATGGTACAACCCCGCCTCCGTCACCGAAAGGTAGTCGAAGCGGGGGATGAGCACGCTCCCCAGATCGGAGCAGCGCAGCGAGCGCTGCACCTCCGCGAGCTGCTCGAGGGTGGGGCGGAAGTGGAGGAAGAGCCACTCGGCCCCTCCCCCCACCAGCCGGAACGCCGCGCTCCAGCCGCCGTCCGCGGGGGCGGCGAGCCGCTGCCAGAGAGCGCGGGTGGAGGCGGCGAGGTCGGCTCCGGAGCGGACGCGTGTCCGGTCCGTGTCGAACGCCTGATGGAGCGCGTACCACCCTTCGAGGGTGGCGGGCGCGAGCTCGGGCATCGGGAAACGTTTCTGCGCGGAGTCGGTATGGAGACGGGCGGAACCGCGCCGCCAAGATACCCGCCGGTGCCGCGCGGCGGCAAGCAACCGTGCCGGAGACCAACCCGGTCCCGCGCAAGGCGTTGCCCCCTGCGAGGTCCGTTTATTGCCCTTTTCTCTCCTGCCCCGTTCCACCACATACCGTTATGACCACCAGCAGCGAACATCCGACGATCATCCAGGGCGGGATGGGAGTCGGCGTCTCAGACTGGGTTCTGGCCAAGGCCGTCGCCATGCGCGGCCAGCTCGGCGTGGTGTCGGGAACCGCACTCGATTCGCTCTTCGTCCGCCGGTTACAGGACGGCGACGTCGGCGGACACCTGCGCCGCGCGCTCGCGGAGTTTCCCATCCCGGACGCCGCCGCAGAGATCCTGAAGCGCTACTTCCTGCCCGAAGGGAGGCCGGAAGGGACGCCCTACAGACCGGTTCCGATGTACAAGCAGGTCGTGGGCAAGGTGCGGCAGCAGCTCACCATGGCCGCCAACTTCGTCGAGGTGTGGCTCGCCAAGGAAGGGCACGACGGACTCGTCGGCATCAACCTGCTGACCAAGGTCCAGATGCCCAACCTCGATTCACTCTACGGCGCCATGCTCGCCGGGGTCGACTACGTGCTCATGGGCGCCGGAATCCCCAAGGAGATCCCCGGCGTGCTCGACCGGTTTTCGCGCCAGGAGCCGGCTTCGCTCAAGTTCGAGGTAGAGGGCCTGGAGCGGGGTGAGGCGGAGTACCTCCGCTTCGACCCGCGCATCCATTGGGAGGGGACTCCGCCGCCGCTGAAGCGGCCCTTCTTCTTCCCCATCGTCGCGTCCAACTCGCTCGCCACGATGCTGTCGCGCAAGGCAAATGGGCGGGTCGACGGCTTCGTAATCGAAGGGCCGACCGCCGGCGGCCACAACGCTCCTCCCCGGGGCGACCTCGAGCTCAACGAGCGCGGAGAGCCGGTCTACGGCCAGCGCGACGTGGTGGACCTGGATAAGCTGGCGGAGCTCGGCCTCCCCTTCTGGATCGCGGGGGGAGCGGGAGCGCCCGAACGGCTCCGCGAGGTGCTGGAGGCCGGTGCGGCGGGCGTGCAGGTCGGCACCCTCTTCGCCTACTCCCGCGAATCGGGCCTGCGCGACGAACACAAGGAGCGGGTGGTCGAGATCGCCCACTCCGGAGGCGAGCTCGACGTCCTCACCGACAACCGCGCCTCGCCCACGGGCTTCCCCTTCAAGGTGGTCCAGCTCGGCGGCACGATTTCCGAAGACGCCGTCTACCAGCGGCGGGAGCGGATCTGCGACCTCGGTTACCTGCGCACGGCGTACAAGGCGGATACCGGTCGAGTGTCGTACCGCTGCCCCGCCGAACCGGTGGACACCTACGGCAAGAAGGGGGGCGACATCGCCGAGACGGCGGGCCGCAAATGCCTGTGCAATGCGCTCATGGCCGACCTCGGATACGGACAGATCCGCGCCGACGGCGAAGCGGAAAAGCCACTGCTCACCAGCGGCGACGACCTCGTGCGCATCCGCCGCTTTCTGGGTGAGCGCACGGAGTACTCCGCCGGCGACGTGATCGACTACCTGCTCTCCGGGATCGCGGAGCCCGCCGCGGCCGAGCCCCTGCTCGAGGTTTCCTCCGCGAGCTGAGACGCCGGAACCCGCGCGGGCGCGACCGGGTTCCGGAAGCACCATGCAAGGCGAATCTCTGGGGTGGCTGGTGGCGTTCTCGGCAGGGGTGCTGAGCTTTCTCTCCCCCTGCGTGCTCCCGCTGGTGCCGAGCTACGCCACCTTTCTCACCGGGATGACGGTCGGGCAGCTCACCGCGGAGGAGCGGCCCCGGGCGCGGACGCGCCGCGCGGTCGCTGCTCACGGAATGGCGTTCGTGCTCGGCTTCTCCGCCGTCTTCATCGTGCTGGGCGCTTCGGTGACGTTTCTGGGATCCCTCTTCGCCTTCGCGAGCGGCGTCCTGGAACGGATCGGGGGCGTGCTTCTGATCCTCCTCGGACTTTCCCTGCTCGGCGTCTTCCGCATCCCCGGCGCGAGCCGCGAATGGCGCGTCCACCTGGCGGAGAAACCGCTGGGGATCGTGGGGAGCTTCGTGGTGGGCGTGGCGTTCGGCGCCGGCTGGACGCCTTGCATCGGACCGGTGCTGGGAGGGATCCTCACCCTCGCCGCGACGCGCGGCGGGGTGGCGGAAGGAGTAGGCCTGCTCGCGGCGTACTCCGCCGGGCTGGCCGTCCCCTTCCTGCTAGCCACGCTGCTGCTGGGACGCTTCCTGAGCGGCTTCGGCAGGGTGCGCCGCTATCTGCCCTGGGTGAGCCGTGCGAGCGGGGTCCTGCTGATCGGGGTGGGAGCGCTGATGCTGACGGGGGCGTTCAGCGCCCTCACGGCGGTCCTGGTGCGGATGACGCCGGAGGCGCTGCTACAGCGGCTCTGAGTGAGCGGCTCCGCTCAGGGAGCGCCCGCTCCCTGAGCGGAAATCGCGGAAACTAGCCGCGACGCCCGCGCGACGGCCGCGCCGGCTCGGAGATGTCTTCCAGAGTTTCGGCCACGCGCTGGTCGCGTCCGTTGTCGTCCCCCCCGCCCCAGTCTGCCGCGACGTCCGCCTGCGCGACGATGCCGACCAGCCGGTTCTCGCGGTCGGTGATCGGGACGCGGCGAACCTGCTCTTCCTGCATCACCCGCAGCACGTCGCCCACCGAATCGTTCTGGTTGCAGGTGCTGACGTCGCTCGTCATGCATTCGGACACCTTGGTGTTGCCGTCCTTGCCTTCGGCGACCGCCCGCACCGCGATGTCGCGGTCGGTGATCACACCCTTGAGGCGCTTGTTCTTGGCGCTTTCCACCACCGGGATGATCCCCACGTTCAGGTCGCGCATCTTCTGCGCGGCTTCCGCGAGGGTCGCGTCGCCGGTGACGGTTTCCGGATCGGAGGTCATCAGGCCGGACACTCGCACCCGCTCGTTTTCTCCGCCGTCTTCTTCCTGCCAGCCGCCGAAGCCGTAGTCCACCCCGTACCCCGAGCGGTACCGTTCCGGATACCCGCCGTAGCTGCCGCGGCCTTCCATGGAACCTCCGCCGGCTCCGTACCCGTACCCGCCGTATCCGCGGCCGCCGCCGTACCGGGCGCCGTAGTCGCCTTCACCGTACCGGCCGCCGCCGTAGCCACCACCCTCGTAGCCGTAGCCGCGGCCGTACATGCCGCCGCCGCCGCCGTACCCGCTCGAGCTGCCCAAGCCGCCGTAAGAGCCGTACCCGCCACTGCCGCCGTATACGTCGCCGCCGCTGGAGCGATACCCGCGCGACATCCCTCCGCTGTAGTCGCCTCCGTAGTCGCCGCGTCCGCCGTACCCGCCCCGGTCGTAGTCCTCTCCGTAGTTGCGTGCCATCTGCCGTTCCTCCTTTGCTTTCGGGTTGATCTGACACCGACCACGGGCGCGCCGCGCCGTCGCCGGCTCATGGCAGCGGGACGGTGCAAGATGTACACCGGGCGATAAACATTTAGCGCGGACGTTGGCGGGCCAGGAGCACGCTCCCTCCCAGGGCGATGGAGGCGAAGGCGAACCACTGCACGGCGTAGCCGAGATGGGGACCGTTCCCCAGGTCGGGCAGGCGCGCGGGGAGGGGGGAAGCCCCGAGGGTATCCCCGAGGCGCTCCACGACCAGGGGAACGAGCACGCCGGGCGTCCTCGGCGCGAGGTCCGCCACATCGAGTCGGCGAACGCTCACGGTTGCATCGGCCGACGGACGCAGCGGTTCCGCCCCTCCCGCACCGGACAGGGTGCCCAGCAGTCCGGCGAGCCGGACGCGGCCGGAGGGCGGAGGGTGCGGCGATTCGGGGTTGGCTCCGTCGGCGGCGGGTACCCAGCCGCGGTCGACCCAGAGGGTCCAGCGGGTGCCGGTCACCCGGAACGGGGTAACGAGGTGTACGCCGGGCCAGCCGTCGCGCGAGCGGCCGCGGAGGATCACCTCGGCGGCGGGAGCGTAGCTCCCGGTGACGGTCACGCGCCGGCCGACGAGCGGGTTGCCGCCCGCTGCGACGGCCGCGAGCGCGGCGGAATCGAGGACGAGCGGGGGGAGGGCAAGCGCGCTGCGCGCTGCCGCATTGCGGGCGCGCCGCTGCGCCAGGCGGTCGAGCTGCCAGAAACCCAACGCCACGCAGACCGCGGCGACGCTGCATCCCAGCAGCACCACCAGCAGCGAGCGGAGGCGCCGGTTCACCGGCGGAGCGTCAGAGCCGCCGCGCGAGCTGCTGGAGCGTGTCGCCGATGAAGCCGGTGAGGGTTTCCGCGAGACGATCGCGCCAGGACGGCCCGGCGGACTCCCGCTCCGATCGCTCTCGGGCGTGCCGCTCCTCGAGCGCCTCCGACCGCAGCTCCCCCACGTCTTCGCGCAACTCGCGGATTTCCTCCGACTGGGCTTTGGCGATGTCCAGCAGACGCCGGGAACGGGCCTCCCAGGTGTCGCTGCGCTCCTTCCAGCCGCGATCGTTCGGCTCGGACCCGCCGTCGTCGCCGCCGGTGAGCAGCCCGAGCAGCAGAGCGACTCCGAACGCGGCGCCCAGACTCGCCAGCGGGCGCTCGCGCACCGGCGCCAGCACGTCTAGCCGTTCCCGGACCCGCTCCTTCCTGTGCAGCAGGACCCGCTCGATCTCCTCGATGGTTTCCGACATGCGGGCGCGGGTCTGCTCGATCTCCGCCCGCGCAGCGGCGACGGGTTCGTCAGCCCCATCCCGGCGGGCGATCTCGATCTCAGCCATGCCGGGTCACCGGATCAGCCTGCCGACCACGAAGCCCGCCACCGCCGCCGTCAGCAGGGTGCGGGCCGGGTGCCGCCGCACTCTGCCTTCCAGGTCTTCGCTGACCTGGTGAAACTGCTGGTTGGCCCCTTCAGCGGAGTCGCGGAGGTGCTGTGTCACGCCGTCCACCTTCTGGCGGAGCCGCTCCCCCGTGTCGCCCGAGGGGAGCTGCTCGCGGAGGCGCGCGCCGGCCCTGGAGGCGCGGTCCTGCATGTGGCGGGTCGTCGTTCCGAGCGTGTCCCGCAGCTTGTCGGCAGCCCCCTCGTCGTCCGTGCCGGGAGGACGGGCACCCTCGCGGGAGGTCACCCCCAGCCGTTCGAGCTCGTCCACTACCCAGCGGTAGTGGCGTTCCTCGTCCGCTGCACTCCGCTCCAGGACGCGGCGGGCCTCGGCGGGCCACTCGACAGCCCGGGTCAGATAGCCTCGATAGCGGTTGCGGACCTGCAGCTCGTTGGTACGCCACGCCATCAGCACGCCCTTGTCTCCGGCGAGCCCGCCCAGGCTTTGCAGAGCTTCCCGGAATGGACCGCTCGGGTGCGGCTCATTGCGGGCCGTGCCACCCAGGGAGCGCACCACCTCGTTCAGTTGGGAAACGTGTCGCTCGTGATCCTGCCGGAACCGGCGGATCTGCTCGGCCGCGGCCTCGTCCTCGAGCTTCTCCGAGGCGACATCGTACGCCGCGATGGCGTCGTGATCGATCTGCAGCAGATCGTTCAGCGACTCCACCACCCGACCGTGCGTCGCGCTCGCTTCGCCCAGTGCGGAAGACGCCGGCGTCATCTCAGCGGCCGAGCGGGAGCGGCTCCGTCAGCCGCAGCGTCATCGACGTGCCGGCCGGAAGCACGCCCGCCTCATCCTGCGTCCCCAGCGAGATCGCCGTGCCGGCCGCCGCGCCGATCGCGGCGCCGGTCAGCGCGCCCTCCACGTCTCGCCCGATCACCGCTCCGATGGCGGCCCCCGCGGCCGCGCCGACAGCAGTGCCCCGCAGCGCTTCGGTGATGCCTCCGCCGCGCGTCTCGGCCTGGGTCGAGGTGATCGCCGCGCTCAGCGGAACCGAACGATTGCTCCAGTTGATGGTCTGGAAATCGAGCTTCACGATCGCAGGAGACGCAACGTCGATGGACTTGCGCAGCGCGGTCACCGTCCCGTTGATGCGCGCCCCCGCGGGAATCACCGTTTCACGCTGCGCGTTCAGGATGGGGGTTTGCAGGGTCGCGGTGAAGCGATCGCCGATCCGGCTGCTGCTCGTGCTGATCTCGCTGTTGAGCCGCGCCCGCAGCGTGGTGCCGGTGGGCACCGCCGCTCCGGTAGTCGCCACCACCACCGGCTGTATTCCGCCGGCAGCGGGCTCGGGGGTCGAGCTCACCTGCACCCCCCGCTGGCAGGCGGCCAGCGCCAGAGGGACGCAGACGGCGAGGGCGGCGCGGGCGACGGTGTACTGGATTTTGTTCTGGTTCATGGTCCTGCGTGGGGTTCGGAGTTCGCTGGCGGCCTCACGGCCGCCGGTGTCGCGAAGCCGTGACGCATGGAACGTTCCCGGGCAGGAAGTCAGGTTGTGGCGGAGGCGAGGATGCCGACGGCTCGCTCGCACACGTGACAGTATAGCGCGGCAGCGTACTCCCCTTCCGGTTCCGTCACCGAAGCGAAGCCGTTGGGGTCGATCTCGGGCTCGATGAACGCCAGCACCTCGATGTTGCCGGGTCCGCACCGCGGGCAGGGGACGTTCGACGGATCGCGTCGATACGCGAGCAGCAGCTCGAGTGACTCGGCGTCCGAGAACGGCCCTTTCGGCTGAGGCAGCCCGTCTTCGCTCTGACGGATTCGGTTCATGATTCCTCCCGCGGGCTCGCGGAGCAGCCCCGCGGGCTCGCGGAGCAGCGTCGCGTGATTCGATCCGGCGATCGAGGCGGGTTGCAATATCCGTTCTCGACTCGGCCTTATCGGGTCCTGCGCCTTTCGTACCCCGGAATCGTCTGGGACACCGTGGCCACGAGCGCCATCAGCGCGCCCAGCACGACGTGCGGGATCCACACCCTGCTGTCGAATCCCCACAGCCAGGGAGACGCGATCAGAAACACGCCCGCGAAGGCGTCGAACCAGAGGTGGGCGGGCATCTGTATCCTGCGTAGGACGCCGAATTCGTAGTCGGTGAACAGGCTGTAGAGGGTTATCGCCCCTCCAACGGTCACGGGAATCCACCGTTCGGCGCCGCCGCGGTCGAAGCCGAGCAACCAGGGAGAGGTGACCAGCACGACCGCCACCAGGTAGTCGACGATGGCGTGCGTGCGGGTGCTGAAGGAGACCATTCTGTGGTGCTGGATGAGGGAAACAGGTCCGGCGGCGCACGAGTGCAAGCGTCGCGCCGTCCGCGGCAGAGGCGTCGGGAATGGCTAGCTCCACGGCTCGAGCACGCCTGCCGGGGGGCCCTGTTCGAACACTTCGGGGTGCAGAGCCGCGGCGAGCGCTTCGGTCCCGTCCACCAGCCGCGGTCCGGAACGGCTGAAGAAGCTCCCCGCCCCTACCCATGCCCGGGCCCCGGGGGCGACCGAACGGACGCGCTCGCGGTGCCGATCGGCGTCGGCACGCGCCGCTTCGATCCCCCACCCGCAGGGGAGCAGACAAAGGATCTCGGGATCAAGGCCGTGCAGCTCCGCCCACTCCGCCTCGCGCGACGGGGCTCCGGCGCTTCCCAGCAGGTTTGCTCCGCCCGCGACGACCACCATCTCCGGGAGCCAGTGGCCGGGTGCGAACGGCGGATCGAGCCACTCGAGGGCCAGCGTGCGCGGTCGACGCCGGCCGCCGACCCGCTCCGCCACGGCGTTCAGCCTGCCGCGCAGCCGCGCGACCACCGCTTCGCCGCGCTCCGGCACCCCCGCGGCGTCGGCTACCCGCGAGATCGTCCCGAGCATCCCCTCGAGCGTGTGCGCGTCGAGGGAAAGCGTTTCCACCGGATCCGGCAGCCCTTCCGCCGCGCGCTCCACCGCCCCGGTGGGCACCGCGCACACCTCGCACACCGCCTGCGTCAGGATCAGGTCGGGATGCAATTCCCGCAGCAGCCCTTCGTCTACGGTGTACACGCTCCCGAACTCCTCCATGCTGCGGCGGACCGCGGCGTCCACCTCCCCGCTCGTCAATCCCTGCGGATCGAAGCGGGAACGGGAAACCACGGGAAGATCCAGGACATGCGCGGGAAAGTCGCACTCGTGGGAGATCCCCACCAGGCGGTCGGCGAGCCCCAGGGCGGCCACGATTTCGGTGGCGCTGGATAGAAAGGAGACGATCCTCACGGGCCTTGCGTGAATGTGGGGGACGGGAAGAAAGCGCCGTCTTGTCGCCTCGCCGGAGTGCCTCTACCTTGCGGCTTCGCCTTCCCCCGCCCCGTTACCCGAGCTCGATGCAGATCCTCCGTGAACCCCGAATCACCCTGCTGGCGCGCCAGGAATGGCTGCCGCCGGAGCACATTCGCTGGGAAAGCGACAGCGACGTTCCGGGCCAGGCGCTCACCGAGTTCGCGGGACGGCTGTGCTATCTCAGCTTCGGGGAAGACGCGGGCGTCGGTGGCGGCCACCGCTCGATCCGCGGCCGCACGACGAACGAATCGTATCTGGCCAACATCCTCAAGGTCAAGCACGGCAGCGTGCTGGAGCACGCCGTCTGGACGCTGCTGCTGGAAGGGGTGAGCCGCAGCCTCACCCACGAGCTGGTGCGGCACAGAGCCGGCTTCGGTTTTTCCCAATTGAGCCAACGCTACGTAGACGAGTCGGAGATCGGCTTCGTGCTCCCCCCGGAGATTGCGGAGGGGACCCGCGGCTTCGCGGCGTGGAGCGCCGCGTGCGAGGCGGCGCTGGCCGCGTACCGGGAATTGCTCGCGGAGGTGGGCGAGCAGGTGGCCGACGACGCCTCCGCCACCATGCGCCGCAAGCGCGCCCGCCAGGCGGCGCGCTCGGTGCTGCCGAACTGCGCGGAAACCAAGATCGTGGTGACCGGCAACGCCCGCGCCTGGCGCCACTTCGTCGAGATGCGGGGGAGCGGGGGCGCGGACGTGGAGATCCGACGCCTCGCCTTGGCCGTGCTGCGGCTCCTGCAGGGCGAAGCGCCGCACATCTTCGACGACCTGAAGACGGAGAAACAGGACGACGGGAGCGAGACGATCACCACCGATTTCAGCAAAGTGTAACCCGCACCCACCTTGACGAGAGTGGCCCGAGGGCGTAGTTTCGAACGCTTGTTCGAGAGCTTCGGAGGGCGCCTCTACGCAGACCCGAAATGCAGAAATACAGCGACGCGGAACTGAAGGAAAAGGTACAGAACGGCTTCATCGTCGAGTATCCGGAAGAGATGACGGAGGGGTACCGCAAGGCCCTCATCGTCCAGCTCCTGGTGCAGGCGGACACCGAGCTGATCTCGGCCCCCGCGTATCACGGCGCCGCGCGCGATGCGCCCTCGACCAACACCATGGTGTCGGCCACCGCAATTATCCAGGACGAGCTCGCCCACGCCAACATCGCGTACCGGCTGCTCGAGGATCTGGGGATGGACAAGGAGCACCTCGTCTACGGGCGCGAGCCGCACGAGTTCAAGCACCCCTACGGCTTCGACCATCCGCTCGAGAACTGGGCGGAGCTGGTGGTGGCGAACGGCTTCTACGACCGCGCGGGGATCACGCTGCTCGGCGACGTCTTCGAAAACACCTCGTACGGACCGCTCAAGCGCGCGCTGGTCAAGGTGGACCAGGAGGAGACCTTTCACCTGCGCCACGGGGAGATGTGGATGAAGCGCTTGGCCGCGGCCGGAGGCGAGGCCAAGGCCAAGGTGCAGCGCGGGGCGGACTGGATGTTCCCGATGGCCGTGGAGTGGTTCGGCCTTCCGGACGACATGAAGCGCCACTCCGGACAGCTCGACTACAAGCTCAAGGGGCTCACCAACGACCAGCTCCGCCAGACCTGGATGGGGGCCACCGTGCCGCTCTGCGAAAAGATCGGCGTCGACGTGCCGGCGCACTGGGACGAGGAGCGCGACGAGTACGTGCTCGAATACCCCTTCCCCTGCGAGTACGACGAGGACGAGAAGCGCTGGCTCTTCGACGAGCAGATCTCCTGGGAGCAGGTGTTCGAGCGCTGGAAGGGGCGCGGCCCCAAGAATCGAGACTATGTCGAAGCGATCCAGGAGGGTCGCGGGTTCCGGCATATGCTGGAGGCGGCTTGATGGCGCCTGGCGCGGCCGTACGGAATACGGAGTACGCGGTACGCGGTACGCGGTACGGAGGGGAAATTTCTTCCGGCGACTATCCCGTTCCCCCCGCGGAGCGGACCGGCCCCCTCTGGGATGCGCTGCGCGAGGTGGTGGACCCGGAGATCCCCATCTCCCTGGTGGACATGGGGCTGATCTACGACGTTCGCTTGAAGGACGGGACCGCGCACGTGGACCTCACCTACACGGCGATCGGCTGCCCCTGCACGGGCTTCATCCGCTACGACATCGCGGAACGGCTGGGGCGGGAGGACGGAGTCGAGGACGTCGCGATCCACGAGGTGTGGAACCCGCCCTGGAGCAAGTCGCGCATCTCGGAGGCCGGCAAACACGGGATGCGGGCGATGGGGGTGAGCGTATGAAGGAGCCGGTTTACGAGGTCTTCGCCCGCAAGAACCGCGAGGATCCGCTGCAGCACGTCGGCTTCCTGAACGCGGGCGACGACGAGCTCGCCCGTGTCTACGCCTGGCAGACGTACGACGAGCAGAACTGGTTCGAGATGTGTGTGGTGGCGCGCGACGCGCTCCTGTCGGTGAACCGGGAGGAGCACGCCGCCGAGGCCGTGCCGGCGGCTACCTCGCTGGTCGCCGACACCGCGGGCGTGGGATCGTACGGGGGCGACGAAGTGGTCATCGAGGAGCAGCCATGACCCCGCCGACCGCCGTGGCCGACGTTCCGGTCGAGAGCGCCGACGCCCTGCCGGAGGCGGCCCGGAGCGCCCTCCGCGACCTGCTCCTCGCGCTCGCCGACAGCAAGCGCCTGCTGGGGCTCCGCTACGCGGACTGGATGCTCGGCGCGCCGTCGCTGGAGGCGGGCATCTCCGCTTCTTCGATGGCGCAGGACGAGTGGGGGCACGGCCGGCTCACTTACGCGCTGCTTGCCGACTTCGGCGACGACCCCAAAGCGCTGGAGCACGAGCGGCAGCCGGAGGAGTACCGCTCCATGCAGCCGCTCGACCGCAAGCCGGAGTCATGGAGCGAGCTGATCGCGGTGGCCTTGCTGCTCGACACGGCCCTCACCACGCAGTACGCAGCGCTGGTCGAAAGCCGCTACGCGCCGGTCCGCAACCGGGTGCAGAAATTGCTCGACGAGGAGGCGTTCCACTTCCAATACGCGGCGGGGTGGGCGCGGCGGATCGGCCGCTCGGAAGAGGCGCGTGAGGGGCTGAAGCGGGCGGTCGATGCGCTGCTCCCGGAGGCCCTGCGCTGGTTCGGGCCGGCCGACGCGGCGGCGAGCCGGGCGCTGCTCGAGGAAGGGGTAGTCCGCACGGGCCCGGACGATCTCCGGCAGCACTTCCTGGAGCGGGTGGTGCCGGTGCTCGCAGCGGCCTTGGGCGCCGATTTCGACACGGAAGCGGATGCGGTCTCGGGCGTCCAGCCGCTCGACTGGGACGACTGGGACACCGTCCGGCGCCGGGCCGGCGGCGGCGCCCCCGACGCCGAAACCATCGGCCGCGCGCGCGGCGACAAGAACCGCGAGATGCTGCTGGATTGATGGCGCGACCTCCGCGAGAGACGGAAAAAGAGGAGGGGGGGGCTCCCCTCCCGGATTCCCCCCCCTGCCCCTTCTGCGACGCGAGCGAAAGCGAGCTGGTCAGCCCCTTCGGCGGCGCCCTTTCGGTGGCGCAGTACTGGTGCCGGCGCTGCCGGACGGGGTTCGAGTATCTGAAGTGGGGAGAGCGGGACGGAGAGCACAGCGGCTGAAGGGCCCGCCGTGGATCCGATGGGCAGCTTTTCACCGACGCCCATAAGAACGGCGGCCGACGCATCCTGCGCCGGCCGCCCGATC
>JBPCJG010000105.1:0-8325 GCA_051005515.1 Longimicrobiaceae bacterium | reverse complement strand
CCGCTCCCCATCCCCGCCGCCAGTACACCGCAGAACCCGGCGAGCGCCGCTCCCACTCTCACGAAGCGCTCCGTCCAGCGGGGGAAAAAGGACTGCCGCAGGGCTGCTCCGATGTTTCGGCCGCGCTCGAGTCCGAGGCCGAAGCCCCACACCCGAACGCCGACGTGCAGGGCGTTGTAAGGGATCAGGAACGCCAGCACCGCCACCCACCAGGGTGCGCCCGCCAACAGGCACGCCGTCCCCAGCAGGGCACACATCGGCCGCCAGGCGGACCAGAAGAGCTGATCACCCAGCGAGCCGAGAGAGCCACGCAGTGCGGCTTTGAACCGCTCGATGGTGTCCGGATCGGTCCGCGTCGCCTCCAGGCGCAGAACCGCACCCGCGGCGATCGATGCGAGGTAGGGATGCGAGTTGAAGAGGCGCGCGTGTCGGGAAACTGCGGCCTGCAGCGCGACAGGATCGTCGCGGCAAAGGAAGCGGAGACCCGGGATCAGCAGGAAGGCGAACCCCGTGCCGATCAGCGTATGATAATTCCACGACGCCTGCACCGTCAGCGTGCGCAGGAGAACGCGCCGGCGGATGGCGGGCGGGAGCGGCTTCACGTCACCAGCAGGAAGACGAGCCCCGCGCCCACGCCGGCGGCGAAGGTGCGCCAGTGGTCGCGCCCGAAGATGGCCATGGCTCCGATGAACCCCGCGGCGACGGCGCCGGGGAGCAGCGCGGTGCCGAGTCCGGCGTAGGTGGAGGCCGGAGGGGGAGGCAACCAGGCGATGAGCAGCAGGAGCAGCCCCGCTCCCAGCAGCGCCATCGTGGCGCCACGCAGATAATCGAGCCCTCCCGCCAGCAGGTGTCTCCGCTGCAGCTCGCCCGGCGCCAGCGGTTCGTCGGGGGCCGCCAGTCGGACGTTCAGATGTCGGAGGGCGCGGACGCTGTGTCCCCCCGCCCACTGCCAGACGAGTCCGAAGAGGACGGCGGTGAGCAGGGCCAGCAGGGAGGTTCCAGTGGTTCCGAACACGGCGCCGGCAGCGAGAGCCGCGGGACCCGTTTCGGGCGTCACGGCGGCACCCACCGGGAGGTCGCTCAGATCGAGCGCTTCGAGGATCAGGCCCAGCATTGCGCCCGCCTCGGGTGCGCCGACGATCCAGCCGCCGAGGGTGCCGGCCACCAGCGGCCGCGAAATCATCACCTGCCCGAACGAAGTGGCATCCACGGCGACCACCCCGCCGACGACGAAAACCCACAGCAGCCACTCCACCGCTACTCCGAGAGCAGCTCGGCGACCCCGACGCGGCGTGCGCCCGGCACGTCGCGAGCGGAGATCTCGACCCCGGAGCCAGAAATGCGGCGGAGGGAAGCTCGATCCTCCGGGCCCAGAAAGAGATAGGGGAGCACTTCCGACTTTCCCGGGGAATGGTGCACTCCTCCCAGGTTGACCTCCCCGTCCGCGGACTCGACGAAGTCGGCAATCCTTTCGAGCGCCGCGATGTCGCGGACGAGCACGATGGTGCGGTCGGCATCGCGCCTCCAGCGGTCGAGAGCTTCGCCGGCGTCGGCGAGTGCCACGTACTCCGCCTGGAGGTCGTCGGGGAGCCCCAGGGTGTAGAGCTCCTGCTCCCACGGACTCCCGGCCAGCTCGTCGTCGAGCACCGCGATGCGAGACGCCTTCAACGAACTCGCCCACCCCACGACCACCTGGCCGTGGATGAGACGCTCGTCAACCCGCAGCAGAACGATCGGCAACGATGGCTTCGGCTGGAGTGTGTCCGCTGATGCCTTCCTTTCCCTTCCTGATCAGCCGCTCGACCAGCTCGTCGAGCGGGAGCTCCCGGTGGAAGACGAAGTCCAGCAGGACCGGCAGGTTCACGCCCGAGACGATCGCGGTCGCCGGGCGGTCCAGCAGCGTGCGCCGCGCCGCGAAGGCGCAGCTCCCGCTTCCCAGATCGGTGAAGATCACCGCGGGTCGGTCACCCAGCGCCCCGCGCACGTTCTCGAGCAGGGTCTCCGGAGAGCAGCCATCGTTGGAGAGCGGCAGCAGGGCATCCGCGCTGTCGCCGGCGATCTTGCGTACTGCCGAGATCATGGCGGCAGCAAAGGAGGCGTGGGCGAGTACCAGCCCGCGCGCGCCCTCACTCATAGTCGTCTTCCAGGTACTCCCGGGTTCCCCTCATGCGATCCTGTAGCTTGCGGTTGAAGAGCGCCGCCGAATCCACGCCCGAATATTTGAGCAGGTGGTTCATCGCGATCACCTCGCAGATCACCGTGATGTTCTTGCCGGGTACGAGTGGGATCTGAACCTTGGGCAGCGTGACCTCCAGGATCTCGGCGTTCTGCGTGTCGAGCCCGGTCCGGTCGTACGCCGCGTCCTCATCCCAGGTTTCCAGCTGCACCACGACCTCGACCCGCTTCTGCTGCCGGATCGCCCGGATCCCGAAGAGGGCGCGCACGTCGATGATCCCTACCCCGCGGATCTCCATGTGGTGTTGCTGCAGCTCGTGCGAACGGCCGATCAGCACCCCGCTTCCACGGCGTGAGATGTGGACCACGTCGTCGGCCACCAGCCGGTGGCCACGTTCGACCAGGTCGAGAACCGTTTCGCTCTTGCCGATCGCGCTCCTCCCCACGAAGAGCAGGCCCACACCGTAGACGTCGGCGAGGCAGCCGTGCAGCGTCGTCGAGGGGGCGAAGTGCTCTTCGAGAAAGGGTTTGATGCCGGTGTAGAACTCCGCGGTCCCGAGCCCGGTGCGAAGGACCGGAACCCCACGTCGCGCCGCGATCTCCAGCAGGGGCGCGGGAGCATCCTGCGCCTTGGTGATGAACACCGCCGGAAAGGAGAGCGAAAAGAACACCTCCAGCGCGCGCCGTCTGCGATCCGCGTCGAGCGAGTTGAGAAAGGAAATCTCCGTTTCTCCCAGCACCTGCAGCCGGTCGGCGGGGAAGCGGTCGGTGTACCCCGTCAGGACGAGCCCGGGGCTGGAGATGTCGGGACGCTCGATCTGCTTCTTCAAGCCCTGCTCGTCGCTGAGCAGCTCCAGGGCCAGCGCTTCCCGCTTGTTTCTGAGCAGCGCGTCGACCGTCAAGTTGGGCACGCCTCTGCCTCCCTTCGACTGGCGGATGGTGCGGCGACTGCGCGGAGGTGTCGCTCGGTTTCGTCGGCCGCGCGTTCCCAGGTGTGCCGTTCGGCGAACCGTCGGGCGCCGGTTCCGAGCCGCTCCACCTCCGAGCGGTCTCCACTCAGCCGGCGGAGGAGCGCGGCGAGCGCCTCCACGTCGCCCGTCGGAAAGAGCAGGCCGGTACGGCCGGGGCGGACGGAGTCGCGCAGCCCCGGCGCGTCGCTCGCCAGCGAAGGCGTACCGCACGCCGCCGCTTCCAGATTGCTGATCCCCCACCCTTCCTTGGGCGAGGGAAAGACATTGGCCCAGGCGCGGCGGAACAGCTCCCGTTTCGTATCCTCGCTCACGTATCCCAGAAATTGGACCCGATCTGACACGCCGAGGCGCTCGGCCAGCGCGCGCAGCTCGTCCGCGGCGCTTCCGCGTCCGGCGAGCCGCAGCTCGGCTCCCGGCGGCAGCCGGGCGAAGGCGCGCACCAGCACGTCCACCCGCTTGTAGCGCTGCAAGCGCCCAACATACACGAAGAGCGGACGCTCGGCACGGGGTCCGGCGGGGGCGAAGTAGCCGGTGTCCACCCCGTTGTGGATCACGCGGATGTCGCCGGGCCGCAGTCCCCGCGATACCAGGTCGTCGGCAGTACTCTGAGATACGGCCTGCACCGGCACCCCGCGATATGCCCGCCCCACCGGCTGCTCCAGCAGCCAGGTCGCCGCCGCCACAGGAAAGGACGCCTCCCGAAATGCCGTAGCGCCGAAGAGGTGATGGACGAGCAGGACCAGGGGGCGGCGCAGCCAGAAAGGCGAAAATAGCGCCACCTTGTTGAGGTCTTCCACCACCACATCGTACGCTCGATTCGTGAGGTGTCTGCGGTAGAAACGCGGCGCGGCGAGGTTGTAGCTATGCCGGCCGCCGGTGCGGAAGACCCGCATCCCGTCTACGGTTTCGCGTTCGGGCGCTCCCGGCCATCGGGAAACGAGCAGATCCACCCGATGGCCGCGCTCGACCAGCCGCCGGAAGATCTGGTGCAGGTGGATCTCGGCCCCGCCCGAGCGGGGGTTGGTGGCGTCCTGCCAGTTGAGGACGAGCAGCTTCACCGCCCGAGCACCGCCTCCTCGGCGCGCGCCCTGCGGGCCATACCCTCCAGCACGCCCCCCACGAAGCGCGGACTTTCCGGGGTGCCGTACTTGGCCGCCAGCCGCACCATCTCCGCGATGGTGACCCGCTCGGGGGCTTCGTCGAGGAAGAGCAGCTCCGCCGCCCCCAGCCGGAGCAGGTTGCGGTCGATCACGCTGAGCCGCTCCAGGCGCCAGTTGGTGAGCGCCTCGTCGAGCAGGCGATCGATCTCGGCCAGGCGGGTATGGACGACGCGGACCAGCACCTCGGCCAGCGGGCGGTTGGCGGGGGAGACGCGCAGCCGTTCGCAGAGCTCGTCGAGCACCTCGGGAGGGTCGAGGGTCTCGCGCCCGCGCATCTCCCAGGCGTAGAGCGCCTGCAGCGCCCACGCCCGGGCGCGGCTACGCGTCCGCGTGTTCACGCAATTGTTCGTACAGGTCGGCGGTTTCGAGCGCCGCCAGCGCGGCTTCCCACCCCTTGTTGTCCGACTCGTTTCCGGCCCGTTCGGCTGCCTGCTCGAGGGTGTCGACCGTGAGCACGCCGAACACCACGGGCACGTCCGCATCGTCGGCCACGGCCGTCGTTCCGCGCGCCGCTTCGCCCGCCACGTACTCGAAGTGCGGCGTGGCGCCGCGGATCACGCACCCCAGCGCGATCAGCGCGTCGAAGCGGTCCGTCTCCTCCAGCCGCCGCAGCGCCCCGGGAATCTCCCACGCCCCCGGTACCCAGACGGCTTCGATGGCGTCGTCGTCCACCCCGTGGCGGAGCAGACAGCCGCACGCACCCTCCAGCAGCGACCGGGTGATGACCTCGTGGTAGCGGCTGACGACGATCCCGAAGCGGCGGCCCTCTCCCCGGAGCTGCCCGACGTGTTCGATCATCCGCCGCGCACCACCGAAAGCGAGGGTCGCGGGGCGTCTTCGTCGAGCAGATGGCCGAGCTTCGCGCGCTTGGTCTCGAGGTAGCCACGGTTGTGCGCGTTGGGTTCGATCCGGATCGGCACCTGCTCGGTGACGGAAAGACCGTATCCGTCGAGGGCTACGATCTTTTTCGGATTGTTGGTGAGGATGCGGATGGAGGAAAGCCCCAAGTCGAGCAGGATCTGCGCGCCGATTCCGTAGTCGCGCAGGTCGGGACGGAAACCGAGAGCTTCGTTCGCCTGCACCGTGTCCATCCCCTCGTCCTGCAGCGCGTACGCCTTGAGCTTGTGCACCAGACCGATCCCCCGCCCTTCCTGGCGCAGGTAGACGATCACGCCGGCTCCCGCTTCAGTGATCATGCGCATCGCCGAGTCGAGCTGCTCGCCGCAGTCACAGCGCAGCGAATGGAAAACGTCGCCGGTGAGACACTCGGAGTGCATGCGCACGAGCACGTCGTCGGCCTCGGCGACATCGCCGTGCACGAGCGCCACGTGCTCGAAAGCGTCCACGTCGTTGCGATAGGCGATCACCCGCCAGGCGCCCAGCGGAGTGGGCAGGACCGCCTCGGCCTGCGGATGCACCAGTCGTTCGGTCTTGAGGCGGTGCGCGATGATCTGCGCGACGGTGACGAAGCGCAGCTCGTGCTCGGCCGCGAAGCGTTCGAGCTCCGGCCGCCGCGCCATGCTCCCGTCCGGGTTGAGGATCTCGCAGATCACCCCCGCCGGCGGCAGCCCGGCCATGCGCGCCAGGTCCACCGACGCCTCCGTCTGCCCGACGCGCCGGAGCACGCCGCCGGGGCGGGCGCGGATCGGGTGCATGTGGCCGGGCCGGCGCAGATCGGCGGGCTCCGTGTCAGGATCGACCAGCACCTGGATGGTCCTGGCCCGGTCGGAAGCGCTGATTCCAGTGGTCACGCCGAAGCGCGAAGCGGCGTCCACGGTGACGGTGAACGCCGTCCCCTGCGCCTCGGTGTTGACCGCCGTTTGCGGCGGCAGCTCGAGCTCGTCGGCGCGCTCCGGCGTCAGCGCCACGCAGATCATCCCCCGGCCGTGCAGGGCCATGAAGTTGATGATCTCGGGAGTGACGCACGACGCGGCGCACACCAGGTCTCCCTCGTTCTCCCGGTCCTCGTCGTCGGCGACGATCACCATCCTGCCGGCGCGGATGTCGTCGATGGCGTCTTCGATGCAGTCGAAGTGCATGGGTTCAGAAGAGTGGGAGATGGGATGCAAAGCGTCCACTACCCCGACGTGCCGCTCGGGTGCGGCGCACTCCGCTCGACGAGCCGCTGGACGTATTTGCCGATCAGGTCGGCTTCGAGGTTGACCGCGTCCCCCGCCGCGAGATCCGCGAGCGCCGTGTGCTCGAGGGTGAAGGGGATGATGGAAAGCTGAACTACGCCGGGCGCGGGGAGCGCGTTGACAGTGAGGCTGACGCCGTTCAGCGCGAGCGAGCCGTGGAGTACCGTGATTGCAGCGACTTCGTCCGGGACAGCGATGTCGATCAGGGTGTGCTCGCCCCGCGGCTCGACGGAACGGACGCGGCCGACGCCGTCCACATGCCCCTGCACCAGGTGCCCGCCCAGCCGGTCGCCGAGCGCCAGCGCCCGCTCGAGGTTGACCCGCCGCCCCTGGCGGAAGTCCCCCAGCGTGGTCCGCCCGAGGGTCGTGGCGACCGCCTCGACGCGAAAGCCGTCTTCGTCGGCGGCGACTACTGTCTGGCAGGCGCCGTCGATGCTGACGCTTTCCCCTTCCCGTAGCGCTGACGACATTCCCGGCGCTGCCACGCGGATCGCCACCCCCGCGCCCGCCGGAGATACCGATTTCACGCTCCCAACCTCTTCGATGATGCCGGTGAACATTTCCTCGTCGTGAACGTGGGGGGCTATGTCCGGTCGAGGACGATCAGCGTGTCGGGACCGAATGCCGCGCTGCGGAGGTGCCGCCAGCGGTGCGCATCTCCCAGCGCCACCGGCGTGCCGGCGAACGGGTTGAGCGCGTCGTTCCCCAGGACCAGCGGCGCGTAGAAGAGGTAGAGTCGGTCCGCCAATTCCGCCGCCAGCAAGGCCGCGGCCAGCCGGGCGCCACCCTCCACCAGCAGCGACTGGGTCCCTGCCTCGCGCAGCTCCTCCAGCCCCGCTCGCAGATCGTCGGCAACTGAAATCTCAACGCCTCGCTCTTCCAGCGCGCCGCGCCGCTCCCGCGCCGCGTCGGGTCCGCAGACTACGCGGACCGGCGCGTCCCCCGCGCTCCGCACCAGCCGCGAATCGAGCGGCAGCCGCAGCCGGCGGTCGAACACCACCCGTAGTGGCGGTATCCGGGGACGCGGTTCGCCGCGCGCGGTGAGCAGCGGGTCGTCCGCGAGGGCCGTGCCGCTCCCGACTCCCACGGCATCGAAACCAGCCCGCAGGCGGTGCACCTCCGCCCGGGCGGCTTCTGAAGTGATCCAGGCGGAGCGGCCGGAGGCGTCTGCGACGCGGGCGTCGAGCGAGAGCGCGAGCTTGAGCGCGACCCACGGGCGGGTCGCGTCGGCGTGGAGGAAAAAGAAAGCCGGATCGAGGTCGCGCACCGCCCGCTCCTCCACCCCCGTGACCATTTCGATTCCCGCCTTTCTGAGGCGCTCGGCGCCGCCGGCCGCTTGCGGGTTCGGATCCGCGGCGCCGACGACGACGCGGGCGACGCCGGAACGCACGATGGAATCCGTGCACGGCGGCGTCTTGCCCTGGTGCGCGCACGGCTCGAGCGTCACGTACAGCGTCGCACCGCGGGCCCGCTCTCCGGCCGCCTCCAGCGCGGCGACCTCGGCGTGGTCGCCGCCAAACTCGGCGTGAAAGCCGTCCCCCACCACCTCGTCGTCCCGCACCACCACCGCGCCGACCATCGGGTTGGGAGCCACCCGTCCCCAGCCGCGCTCCGCGAGATCCAGCGCCTGCCGCATCCAGCGGGCGTCGTCCATCCCGCTTCCGCTCACGGACGTCGTGAGTGCGCCTCCTATAGCGCCACCCGCAGCCCCACGCTCCCGAACCAGGTGCCCTGCCCCACATCGAATTGAGCGCGAGCTTCGTCGAAGTCCGTCACCGGATCGTCCCCCTGCATCCAGCCGACCTCCGCAGTCACCGAGAATACGGTGGCGCTGAAGGAGGCGTTTCCGAACGCAGACCAGCGGTCGGCTTCCGCGCGCAA
>JBPCJG010000104.1:0-12954 GCA_051005515.1 Longimicrobiaceae bacterium | reverse complement strand
GCGCCGCGGAACTCAATGGCGCTTTGGAAGACGAAGAAGAGGGTGATCAGCACCGGCATGGGGATCAGCATCGGCAGGCACCCCGACAGCATCGAAAAGGGGTTCACCCCCAGCTCCTTGTAGACGGTCATCATCTCCTGCTGTTGCCGCTGCCGGTCTTCGGCGTACTTTTCCTGCACCGCCTTCATGCGCTCCTGGAGCAGCGGCTGCGTTTCCATGTTGCGCATCTGCGCCCGCATCGCCTTGGCGTTCAGCGGCCAAAGCACCACGCGCATCATCACGCCGAAGATGATCAGTACCCACCCGTAGGCGATCCCCAGGTTGTCGTGCATCCGGGCGAGGATCCAGAGCACCGCGGCGGCGATCGGGCGCACCAGCCAGTTCAGCCAGCGGTAGCCGTACGGGTTGACGTCCTGGAGGTTGCGACCCGCCCCCACCAGTCGCGCGTGCTCCAGCGGGCCGAGGTAGGCACGGTAGGCGAAGGTGCCGTCGGCGCCGAGCGGCAGCTCGGCCCGCAGCTGCGCCCGCGGAAGCGGCATCGCCTCCTCCTCTCCTGCGTGGCGCAGGGAGGATGGGGAAAGGTGTCGGGCGGTCGCCCTCGAGAAATCGGCTGCGCTCTCGGCGACGAGGGCCGCGAAGAAATACTTGTCCTTGATCCCCACCCATCCCAGCGGACCGGTGAGGGTATCGACGCCTTCCAGAGCGGCGAGCCGCTCCGTCTCGACGCGAGCGGCGTCCGTTTCCCACGCCACCACCGCCAATTCCCGCTCCGGGTGGTGATCGCTCGCCTCGTGCGCGGCAAGTCCCGTCCCCAACGAGGTCACCAGCCGGGATCCCCGAGCCACCCCGCTGACGCTCCCCCGCACATCGATCCCGTAGCGCGTGGGATCGAAGGTATAGAGCAACTCCATGCTGGCTCCCGCTCCGTCGTCGTGGACCAGGCGGAGGGTCTGAGGGGCTTCTCCCTCCCGCACCGTCACCCGGGAGCGGTCGACGCGGAACAGGGCCGAGGCGAAGTCGACACTGCCCGTCGGGCTTTCCACCCGCATGGCGAGCAGATCGGTGACGTCCTCCGGCACGAGCTGGACGGGCTCCCCGGGTTCGGTATACGAGGGGTAGCGCGGCAGCTCCACGCGCAGCACCGCCCCCCCGCGGGTGGAAAGCACGTAGCGGGCGAGCGGCGTCACCACCACGACGGTGTCGCCCGGACCGGCCGCGGGAGCGGTCGGCGACGGTCGAACCGGACGCGGTGCGGCCGCCGCCGGGGGTGGCGGGGCTGCCGTCTTCCGCACTTCTGTACTGTCCGCGCGCGGCGCTCCCGCGCCGTCGGGCTCCGGCACGGGCGGGAAGAGCAGGTTGTTGACGATGAGCACGGCGCTCATCAGGAGCACCGCGAGAAAGATCCGCCGTTCCATCTACCGACTCTCCCGGCTGCTCAGGGAACGGGATCGAAGCCGCCGCGACCAAACGGCTGGCAGCGGAGCAGGCGCCGCAGCAGCAGCCATCCTCCGCGGGCGACGCCGTGGCGTTCGACGGCTTCGATCCCGTACGCGGAACAGGTGGGAAAGAAGCGGCACGTCGGGGGACGGAAGGGAGAGATCCCCCGCTGGTAGAAGCGGATGGTGGCCACCGTCAGCCGCCCGAGCACAGCCCCTCCGCCACCCGTCCCACCTGCGCCCTGAGCTCTTGCCAGGACGAGCGGTACGCCGTCGGGCGCGCCCGCAGGATCACGTCCATGCGCAGATCCGCCCGGCGCAGAGCGGGCAGCAGCAGCCTGCGCCCTGCCTCCCGCAGCCGCCGCTTCAGCAGGTTGCGTTCGACGATACGGTGCCGGTGCTTGGGAACGACCACTCCCAGGCGGGGGGCGGCTCCGGGTGCCGCGGCGATGAACACGTCGAGATCGCGAGTGCGCTGCCGGTTTCCCCGGCGCAGCACCTCGCGGATCCTCGCGCCGGCGGTGAGACGACTCCCCGCCGGCAGCCTCTGGTGGGCGTCCGCGGGGAGCACCCGCAGGGCCTACTTCTTGGGAAGTTGGACGCAGATCCGGTGGCGGCCCTTGCGGCGCCTGGCGTTGAGCACCTTGCGACCGCTCTTGGTGGCCATGCGGGCACGGAAGCCGTGCTTGTTCATGCGCTTGCGGTTGCGCGGGCGGTACGTCGGCTTCATGGGAGACCCGGGAGCACGAGATAGATCCTGTTCACGGCAAAGACCCTCAAGGTACCCGGCTTCGACCCTGCGGTCAAGCCGGTGGCGGGCCGAAGCGACCGGTCCGAACGCGACGCGGGGCGCTTGACTTTTCCACATGGCGGCGCCTACCTTGGCGACCCCCTGCTGCCGCCGTCACCCACACCGATCGCGATGGAGCTCACCGCCGCCGAGGCCTGGTCCCGTATCCTGGACGATGCGCGGGCGGCCTTGCCGGAACGCGCCTTCCGCACCTGGCTGGAGCCGACGGAGGCGGTAGCGATTTCTCACGACCTGCTGGTCGTTTCCACGCCGAACCGCTTCGCGGTGGAATGGGTGGAGGACAACTACGCCGAGCTGCTCGGGGCGATCGCGGAGCGTTGCTGCGGACGCCGCTTCGAGCTTTCGGTCCAGTTTCAGCCCGACCCGGAGGCGGGCGCCGCCCCGGCCGCTCCGCCGCCGCCGATCCCCGCCCCTGCGCTGCCGAGCCCCGACGCGGGCCGCGCGACGGGCGTCTACCCGGTGCTGAACGAGCGGTACACCTTCGAGCGCTTCGTCGTCGGCAACAACAACCAGCTCGCCGCGGCAGCCGCCCACGCCGTCGCCGAGGCACCCGCGCGGATGTACAATCCGCTCTTCATCTACGGGGGGGTCGGACTCGGCAAGACGCACCTGATGCACGCGATCGGCCATACCGTGCTCGGGCGCGACGCGGGGAAGCGGGTGGCGTACGTCTCGTCCGAGCGCTTCACCAACGAACTGATCGGGGCGATTCAGGCCGGAACCATGGCGGACTTCCGCCGCCTCTACCGGCAGATCGACCTCCTGCTGGTGGACGACATACAGTTCCTCGAGGGGAAGAAGCAGACGCAGGAGGAGTTCTTTCACACCTTCAACGCGCTGCACGACGCGCAGCGACAGATCGTCCTGACCTCAGACCGTCCACCGAAGGAAATCGAACTCGAAGACCGCCTGACCTCCCGCTTCGAATGGGGGCTGGTCACCGACATTCAACCCCCCGACTTCGAGACGCGCATGGCGATCCTCCGCAAGAAAGTGGAGGAGGACCGCCTGGAGATCCCGGCCGCCGACGAGGTGCTCGCCTTCATCGCCCGCAACTGCACTTCCTCGGTACGGGAAATCGAGGGCGCGGTGATCAAGCTGCTGGCGTACTCCTCGCTCACGCGCCGCGAGATCACCGTCGAGCTCGCGGCGGAAGCGCTCGGGGGTGAGATCGATGCGGACGAAGCGGCGCGTTCCGCCCGGCCGAGCCCGACGCTATTGCGCAAGCAGGTAGCGGACGCCTGGGGGGTTTCCGCGGAAGCGCTGCAGTCGAAGCGGAGGACCAAGGATCTCACCGTTCCGCGCCAGGTCGCAATGTACCTGATCAAGGAGCTGCACGGGCTTTCGCTGGTGGAGGTCGGAAAGTTGTTCGGCGGGCGCGATCACTCCACGGTGATCCATTCCATCAACAAGGTCGAGGAGGCGCTGGCTACCGATCCGGACTTCCGCGAACGGGTCGAGTCGGTGCGGAACGGCTTCGGGTGAGCTCCTCCACAACCGACCCGCGACGGGTGTGGACGGCGTGTGCACAGCGTGTGGAAGAAGGTGTGCAGCGGAGCGGAACGTTGAACGGGGTGGAAAAGCAGCCGTTTGTGCACACATATTCCCACGCCTTCCGGATCTTCTAACCCATTGCTGCGGCGGCAGAAAGGAGTTCTACAGGGGAGGTTTTCCACACCTCCACACCCTCTACTACTGCGACGAGTTGATAAAGATATGGAACCGAAACAGCGTTGTTCCGGTGGAAAGTCCAGCCCCCTTCGCCCCGCGCCATGAAACTGAGCATCACGCGTGAGCAGTTCCAGGACGGCCTCAACGCCGTCGCCGGCAGCATCCCCACCCGCAGCACCCTGCCGGTGCTGTCGAACATCCTCGTCGAAGCGGAAGAGGACGGGGTGCGTTTCTCCGGAACCGACCTGGATACGGCCGTCACCGTGCGGGTTCCTGCAGAGGTCGACGCCGGCGGGGCGATCACCGCCCCTGCGCGAAAGCTCCAGGAGATCGCCCGGGAATTGCCGGGGCCGGTGGAGATCAGCACCAAAGGGGAGGCAATCACGCTCACCAGCGGCCGCAGCCGCTTCCGCCTGAACGGGCTGTCCCGGGAGGAATATCCGGCCTTTCCGGCGGTGGAGTTCGAGGGGGGATGGAAGCTCACGGCCGAGGCGCTGCACCAGCTCATCACCCACGTCAGCTTCGCCGCCTCGACCGAGGAAACGCGCCCCATCCTGAACGGCGTCCTTTGGCAGTTCGAGGACGGGACGATGCGCATGGTGGCCACCAATGGCCACCGGCTCGCCAAGATGTCCCTCCCGGTCGAAGATGGCGGAACCCTTCCGGGAGACGATCTGATCGTCCACCCCAAGGCGCTCGGCCACGTGCAGAAATTGTTCAGCGGCGAAGAGCAAGTCCGCATCGCCCGTTCCGACAACCACCTCGCCTTCCGGGGCGAAAGCGTGGCTGTCTACACCCGCTTGATCGAGGGGCCGTACCCGAACTACGAGCAGGTCATCCCGCAGGACAACGACAAGCACATGATCGTAGATCGCGGTGCCTTCACCGCCGCGGTCCGCCGCATGGCGATCGTCGCGTCGGACCAGACGCACCGGATCCGGCTGGGGCTGGGCGGGCCGATGTTGAAATTCTCGGTCGAGACTCCCGACCTCGGCGAAGCCAACGAGGAGCTGCCGGTGGAGTACGAGGGGGATCCTCTCGAGATCGGCTTCAACGCGCAGTACCTGCTGGAGCTCCTCCGTCAGATGCCTACCGACGAAGTGCGCATGACCTTTCGCGCGCCGGAGCGGGCGGCGACCGTGGAGCCGGTCGGCAACGAGGACACGCCGGACTACATGTGTCTGGTGATGCCCCTCCGGCTGCTGAGCTGAAGATGCCGGAACCTACCGCCGCCACCCGCAAAGCCACCGTCCGCTGTGCTTTCTGCGGCACGCTCAACCGTGTCGACCTCGCCCGCGCGGTGGACCGCCCGAAGTGCGGCGAATGCGCGAAGCCGATCCTGCTCGATCGCCCGATCGCGATCGGAGACGCCGACTTCGGCCGCGTGGTGGGCGAAGCGCAGGTGCCCGTGCTGGTGGACTTCTACGCCGACTGGTGCGGCCCCTGCAAGGTCATGGCGCCGACGCTCGACGAAATCGCCCGCGAGCAGGCCGGCGAAATCCTGGTGGCGAAGCTGGACACCGACCGCAATCCGGCGACGGCGCAGCGCTTCGGGATCCGCGGCATCCCCACGCTGATCGTTTTCCGCGACGGCGCGGAGGTGGCGCGGGAAACGGGGGCGGTCGCGAAGCCGCGGCTGCAGGCGTTGATCTCCTCCGCCTGAAGCGGGCGTCGGTTTCAGGGCAACAGAAAGGGCCCTGGCAGGGCCCTTTCTGTCACTCCGACGGCGAAACTCCCCGCCGGTCATCGGGATTGGTTCAGGCGTTCAACGTGGTAGCTCCTACCTGATACGTCTCCACCCGCGGGGTGCCTTCGAGCAGCGGATTCAGCGTGTTCAGCACCTTCGGATACGCCGTCTTGTCGTAGCTGTCGGCGTTGGCGCGGCTGTCCCACAGGCTGATCCCCATGGCGTTGTCGGAGTTCACCAGCGTGAGCTCGTCACGGAACCCCTCCTGCTGCTTCAGCATCGGGATCACGTCGCTCTCGAAGACCTTGGCGAACTCGTCGCGTTTGCCTTCCTTGATCTGGAAGTGGACGTTGCGTGCGTATTTTCTCATAAGACTCGTTTTCTCCATTCCCTGCTAGCTTCTCGTCTCGGGTACCGCCGGCAAGGTTTCGCCGGCCCCGTTCTGCGTACAGCCAACAATATAACATTCCGAATCCCGAAAGTCAAGTACTTGCAACCATTTGCGCTGTCTAAATCGCCATTTTACGACCGTGGTCGCGTTTCGCGCCGCAGCCGCCCTTGCTACCTTGCGTCGGGACCGCCGTACACCTCCTTTCCGCAGCGCCTGCTTGAACGACTCCGTACGCCCCGGCAGCGCCGAACCCGAGCATGGCTGGACCTACCTCGAGCGGCTTTTCGAGAGCGCCCCCGAAGGGATCGTCATGCTCGATGGTGCCGATCGCGTGCTCCGGGCAAACCCGGAGTTCCTGCGCATGTTCGCACTGCGGGAAGAAGACGCAGTGGGGGCACCGATCAACCGACTGATCATCCCCGACGACCTCCGTGAGGAAGCGGAAGAACTCACCGCGCGCGTACTCAGCGGAGAGCCGCTCGACGTCGAAACGCTCCGGCTCGACCGGCAAGGTCGGCGGATCCACGTTTCACTGCTCGCCAAGCCGCTGCTGCTTCCGGACGGTTCGTCCGGGACCGTGGCCATCTACCGCGACATCTCTCTGCGCGTTGCGGCCAAGCGAACGCGTCAGCGCCTGCTGGAACGCGAACGCGCCGCGAGAAGCGCCGCAGAGCGCGCCGAGCAGCGAGCGCGTTTTCTGGAGGAGGTGGGAACCGTCCTGGATCAGGCGCTCGACTATAAGGAGGGCTTTCGCCGCATCGCCAGGATGTTCGTGCCAGCGCTGGCCGACTACTGCCTGATCGACGAGGTGGAGGAAGACGGCGGGTTGCGACGGGTGGCCCTGGCCCACGTCGACCCGGAGCGCGAGACGGTGCTCTACCGAGACCATCGGCATGCCCCCGACGCAGATCCCGAGCTGCACCCCACTGTCCGGGTGGCCCGCAGCGGGCGGCCAGTGCTGGTGTCGGAGGTCGACGAAGCGGCCCTCGACCGGCTGGCGCACGTCCCGGAGCACCGCGCCGGCCTGACCTGGCTCAACCTGCAATCGTACATGATCGTCCCGCTGATCGCGCGCGGCAGGACGCTGGGGACGATCACCCTGGCGATGGCGGAATCGGGGAGGCGCTACCGCAGTCTCGATCTGGATCCCGTCCAGGAGGTCGCCCGCCGCGCCGCCCTTGCACTCGACAACGCGCGGCTGTACGGACAGGCGCGGGAAGCCGTGGCGGCTCGCGAGCAGCTGCTCGCCACCGTGTCGCACGATCTGCGCAACCCCCTGGGATCGATCCTGCTCGACGTCACGTCGATTCTGGATCTGTACGGTGAGGAGTCGTTGCCTTCCGGCGTCTCGGAGCGGCTCGAACGGGTCGCCCGAGCGGTGGAAGGGAGCGACCGGATGATCCAGGATCTGCTGGACGTCAGCCGCATCGAATCCGGAGGGCTCCCAATCCGTCCACTGCCCCTGGCGGTGCCGGGGTTGCTCCAAGACGCCGTCGGAGCCCAGCGGGCGCTGGCGGAGAAATGCAACCTGGATCTCGTCGTCTCCTGCTCAGCGGACTGCCTGCGGGTCGCGGGGGACGCCGCGCGATTGCAGCAGGTGTTCGCGAACCTGCTCGGCAACGCGCTGCGGCTGACGCCCGCGGGAGGGGAGATCCGACTGCAAGCGCAGAGCGACGGAGGGTGGGTCCGCTTCGCGGTCGGCGATACCGGTCCGGGGATTCCCCCGGAAGACCTGCCGCACATCTTCAAACCCTATTGGCAGGGCTCCGGGGGAAGACGCGGAGGAGGCGGGCTGGGGCTCGCCATCGTCCGCGGGATCATCGAAGCCCACGGCGGCCGCGTCTGGGCGGAGAACCGCGCAGCGGGCGGGGCCCGTTTCGTTTTCACCCTTCGCTGCGCGGCGGGCGCGGAGACGGGGCTTGGCTGAAAACCGCCTCCGCACCCCCGAGCCGATCGACGGGAGCTGGGCCGACCTGCCTGCCGCGGTGCCGGAGCGCGCGCGGGGGCGCCTCGCGGGTTCGTGGAAGGTGCTGCTCCTGCTGGCGGCCCTCGGCAGTCTCCTCATCCCGCCCGGCCAGGCGTCGACGCTCAGCTATCCGCTGCTCTTCGGCGTCCCGCTCATCGCCGCCGCCGTCTGGCAGCGGCGGGATACCGGCTTTCTGCTCTGGAGCGCCTACGCCCTGGTGTTCGTCGCCTTCGTGCTGCTGCGCCGGTACGCCGACGACACGAGCGTCCCCACGTCGGTGGGCTACGCGATCGACGCCGACCGGGTGCTTTTCGGCGGCACCGTGCCAACGCTTTGGCTGCAGTCGCGGCTCTACGCCCCCGGCGGAGCCGGGTGGCTCGAGTACGCCTGCATGGGGGTGCATATGAGCTACTACTTCGCGCCGCCGGCCACGGCGCTCGCGCTCTGGCTCCTCCGGCGCGAGGTGTTCGTCCGCTTCGTGCTCGCGCTGATCGGCACCTACGCGTTGGGGCTGCTCCTGCACTTCACGCTCCCCACCGCGCCGCCCTGGCTCGCCGCGGCCGACGGAGCGCTCCCCCCCGTCCACCGGATCATGCGGGAAGCGCTCGCGGGCGGCGTCTTCGACTACGGCAACGCCGTGGCCGGGGGCAACGACGTCGCGGCGATGCCGTCGCTGCACATGGCCGCGGCCTGGCTGGTCGCGCTCGGCGCCTGGCGGGTCCGCCCCGCGACGGGGATGATCGCCTCCCTCTATCCCGCCGCCATGTTGTTCGCACTGGTCTACCTCGGCGAGCACTATGTGATCGACGCGCTGGCGGGGATGGCGGTGTCGTCGCTCTGCTGGCTGCTCGTTCCGCGCTGGCTGACGCGGCTTCCGCGAAGCGCCGCCGCGGAGTAGCTTTCCGGGTTACTCACTCCCCACCCCATGCCACGCAGCTCCACCGCCCCCTTCGTACGCAGCGGCGACCTCGAGCGTTTGGACGCGCTCGTCGCCGCCGTCGAAACCGTCTTCCGGGGCAAGACGGAGACGGTGCGCCTGGCGCTCGCGTCGCTGCTCGCCCGCGGGCACATCCTCTTCGAGGACGTTCCCGGAACGGGAAAGACCACCCTGGCGCGGGCGCTGGCGGCCGCGCTGGGCCTGGACTTCCGGCGTATCCAGTTCACCAGCGATCTGCTCCCCTCCGACGTGCTCGGGGTGACGCTTTACAATCCACGCACCCAGGAGTGGGAGACGCGCCCCGGACCCATCTTCGCGCAGGTGGTGCTCGCCGACGAGATCAACCGCGCGCCGCCGCGGACGCAGAGCGGTCTGCTCGAAGCGATGCAGGAGGGGCAGGTGACGCTGGATGAGCGGAGCTGGCCCCTGCCGCAGCCGTTTCTGGTGATCGCGACTCAGAACCCGCAGGAGCAGCACGGCACCTACCCGCTCCCGGAAAGCCAGCTCGACCGCTTCCTGATGCGTCTCTCCATCGGCCTGCCTGCCGCGCGCGAGGAGCGGGAGATTCTGATGGAATCGCTGGGCGCCGATCCCTTCGAGCGGTTGGAGGCGGTGTTCGGACCCGAGGAGCTGCGGGAGCTGCAGGGGCTGGTCGATCGGGTTCACGTGGAGCCGGAGCTGGTGGATTACCTGCTTGCCACGGTGCACGCCACGCGCACGGATGCGCGGCTGCGCGGCGGCGTCAGCACGCGCGGCGCGCTCGCGCTCTTCCGCGGCGCCCGCGCGTACGCACTGGTGGACGGCCGCACCTACCTGGTGCCCGACGACGTGCGCCGGCTCGCCGTCCCGTGTCTAGCCCACCGCCTGCTCCCGGCCGGGACCGCGGCGTCCACCCCCCAGGCCCACGCGGTCGCCGCGTCCATCCTGGAGGAGGTCCTCGCCACCGTCCCGGCGCCGGTGTAGGGCGCGGGAAGCCGAGCAGATGGCCAGGAAATTCACGCTGCGGAGCTGGTTCGGACCGCCCCGGCGGCTGCGCTTCAGCCGCGCGGGGTGGATCTTCGTGGCGGTCTGCCTGGTCCTGGGAGTCGCGGCGATCGCCACCGGTAACAACCTGCTCTTCCTCCTGCTAGGCGCCCTGCTGGGGATGATCGCGTTTTCGGGGTGGCTTTCCGAGGCCGCGCTGCGCGGGATCCGCATCGCCCGAACGGAGCCCGTCGGCACGGTGGCGGGAGCGAGCGCACCGCTCGTCTACACGCTGCACAACGCCAAGCGGCGAGTCCCCTCGTACGCGGTCGAGGTAGGAGAGGTGGGGTCGGACGCGCGGACGTGGACGGCGGTGGTCCCCGCCGGAACCAGCGTGGTAGTGCGTCTGGACGTGAGGTGGGAACGCAGGGGGGTGTATCCGCTGCGGGGGGTGACGCTGGGTACCTCCTTTCCCTTCGGCCTCTTCGCCAAGGAGCGGGATACCCCGCTGGCGGGCGAGGTGGTGGTGTGGCCGCGGCCGGCCGCTGCCGTCTCGGAGTCACCACCGACGCCGCGGCGGGCACCCCGGGGGGCCGGCGAGCTGGCGGGGGCCGCGGGGGCCCGCGGCGAGTACCGGTCGCTGCGCGAGTTCCGCGCGGGTGACGACCCGCGCGACGTGCACTGGCGCTCGACCGCGCGGCGTGGCGTGGCGGTGGTGCGCGAATACGAGGCCGACGCGACGGCGGCGCTCTGGCTCTGCCTGGACCTGGCGGAAGCGCCTGGCGCCGCCGCCGAAGCGGCGCTGGAGGCAGCGGCGGCCCTGGTCGAGCGGGCGGCGCGACGGGGCTCGCGCTTCGGCGTCTGCACGCCCGACGCCCTGCTCGCTCCCGGCGCGGGGGCTGCGCAGCGCGCGCAGGCGATGGAAGTGCTGGCGCGTGCCCGCTTCCGACCCGACGCTCCCGCTCCCGCTCCACCGGTGCCGCGCAGCGAGTGCGTACTGGTGGCGGCGGTGGGGAGCGGGGGCGGCGGCTGGAGCGAAGTGGTCCACCCCGTCGCCGCCGCAGGGTGAAGCTCGCGCGGCTGCACCGGCGCTTGTCGCTCGGCATGGGCGGCGCCGCGCTGCTCGCCTACGGCGCCGGCGCCGGATTCGCGACCCCGCTGGTCGTAGGCGGCGGCGGTGTGCTGGCGCTCGGCTGGGCGTGGCAGCCCGGCGGCGTCGCCGCGGGGCTGCTCGACCGTTTCTTCCGCCTGCTGGCGCTCGCCGTCTTCGCCTGGACCGGGTACGTCGCCTTGCGGGGCGGGGACTTTCTGCCGCCGATGCTGCTGCTGGTGCTGGTGCTGCTCGCGGGAGAGGCGCTCCGGCCGCTGGACGCGCGCAACGACATGCGGCTCTACTCGCTCTCGCTCGCGCTGCTGATCGCGGCTACCGCCTTCTATCCCGGCGTCCTCTTCGCGGCGGCGTTCGCCGTTTACGTCGCCTGCGGCACGCTGGCGCTGATGACGGGGCACCTGCGCCGGGAGGCCGAACGCTTCGGGGTTCGCGAGGTGCCCCTCGGACGGCGCTACCTGGCGGCCACCGCGCTGCTTTCCGGCTTCACCATCCTGGCGAGCGCCGCGGTGTTTCTGCTCTTTCCGCGCCTCCCGCGCGGCTGGAGCCTGCACGGCCGCAGCGGCGGCGAGGTGATGGCGGGGTTCTCGAACGAGGTGTCGCTCGCCGCCTACGGCAGCCGCATCACCGCGAACGACCGGGTGGCGTTCCGGGTGGAGTTCCCCAGCGGCGTGCCGCCCACGCCGGAGGCGCTGCACTGGCGCGGCCGCTCCTACGATCACTTCGACGGAGTGCACTGGGAACGCACCGCGGGAGTGGGGCGCGCGCCGCCGGCCGGCTGGTACCGGGTGCGCTGGGGACCCCGTCAGGTGCTGCAGACGGTGTACGGCGGCCCGCCCGGCGCACAGGTGCTGTTCGGCCTCCACCCGGTGCAGCGGGTGGATCCGCGGAGTGCCATCCGAGCTTTCACGGATCGGACCGGCGACGTGCGCTACGCGGGCGCAGACGCCCCGGTCTACGACGTGGTCTCCCTCGCCGGCCGGCCGCCGCTCGACGCGCTCGGGGATGCCGGCTCGCCCGCGCTGCCACCCCCGTCCGACGCCTACCTCCAGCTCCCGCCGCTCGAGGCGCGGGTGGAACGGCTCGCGGAGCGGCTCGTGCAGGGCAGTCCGACCCGGCTCGCCCGGGTGGAAGCGGTGGAGGCATGGCTGCAGAACAACTTCCGCTACACGCTCGACCTGCCGTCGTCGCCGCTCGAGGCCAGCATCGAAGCGTTCCTTTTTCGCCGGCAGGCAGGGCACTGCGAGTACTTTTCGACCGCGATGGTAGTGCTGCTCCGCAGCGTGGGCATCCCCGCCCGCAACGTGAACGGCTTCCTCGGCGGCGAGTGGAACCCGTACGGCGGCTACCTGCTGGTGAGGCAGGGACAGGCCCACTCCTGGGTAGAGGTGTGGTTCCCCGGCGCCGGGTGGGTGGCGTTCGATCCCACCCCGCCGGCGGAGCGCGCCGCAGCCCTGTCGGCGGCCGGAACCGGGTCGTTCGCGTGGGTGGGGGGCGCCTGGCTGGACGGGCTCCAGCACCGCTGGTACAAATGGGTCTTAGACTACGACCTGGGGAAGCAGCTCGCGGTCTTCGGCTCGGTCCGCGACGCTTTCGCCGGGGCCGCACCCGCCCGCTTCCAGCCTCCCGACCTGCGCCACGTCCTGCTTCCGGCCGGGGTCGCCGCCGCGGTCGCGCTGCTCCTCTGGTTCGTGGCGAGCCGCGCCCGCGCACCGCGGTTGCGCCCGGAATCGCGGCGCTACCTGCGCCTGCGCCGGGCCTATGCGCGGGCGGGGTACGCGACGCCGCCATCGCTCCCGCCGCTGGCCTGGGCCGAGCGGCTGCGCGGCTCCGGCGCCCCCGGCGCGCAACCCGCATCTCGGGCCGTCGCGATCTACCTGCGCGACCGCTGGAGTGGGGAGCAGGCAGATCGATACGCCGAAGACGACGGGCTGGAGCAGGCGATCGAGCAGGCGAGACGGGAGCTGCGCGCCGGCCGCCGCCT